>CAIUSK010000152.1 GCA_903901805.1 uncultured Flavobacteriales bacterium | reverse complement strand
ATACTTGCAGCTCCAGAACCAGTTGCTCCACCTGTCATTGAACCTGTTACACTTGGTGCAGCCCAACTATATGTTGTACCAGAAGGAACTATACCATTAGTGCTATTAACAGGTGTAACTGTAAATCCAACTCCACTACATGCAGTACTTGTCATTGCGGTTACGGAAGGTTTGGCACTTATTGTTGCAGTTACTGTGAATGTAGAACCAGTACAAGAATTTGCACTTGGTGTTACTGTATAAGTAGCTGTTTGTGCAGTATTATTTGGATTTGAAAGAGTCCCGGTAATACTTGCAGCTCCAGAACCAGTTGCTCCACCTGTCATTGAACCTGTTACACTTGGTGCAGCCCAACTATATGTTGTACCAGAAGGAACTATACCATTAGTGCTATTAACAGGTGTAACTGTAAATCCTGAACCACTACAAACTGTTGCGGTCATTGCTGTGACTGCAGGAGTTTGATTAACTGTTAATGTACCATTAATATTTGTTGTTCCATTCCAAAAACCACCACCCGTAGCGTTATAACCACCATAATACCACGCTCCGTCAGAACAATATTTGTATCGGAAAGCAAAGTAATAGGTTCCACCGGCTAGTCCTGAAAGTGTCGCTTGATATTCATCATTATTACCACTTTGAACGTTAAATGACGCATTGGACCAGGCACCTGAAACCCATGTATTTGGATTTGTATTAGTTGAACTATAACCAACTTGTACTGTCATGTTCGCATCAGCTCCTGCAACATTAGAATATCCATTTTTATAAACTCTACCGTATATGATTGCTGAACCGGTAGTACAAATAGAAGCTGAAGAAGGTGATTGTAAATTAGCCCAATCAATTGTGTTCGGATTTGTCAAAGTAACTGATCCAACGTTTGTATTTGAACATGATATCCCAATGGGCCTTGCTTGAATAGTATAAGCTCCAGCCAGCTTTAAAATAGGATTGGTTGCACTCCAAGATGTACCATCTGTTGAATATTCTAAATATGCAATCGATGATACATATAAATCACTTACCTTATGTACGTCATTCAGACCACCTGTTCTAGCGCTAAAGCCATAATTCCAAGTACTTTTATCAGCGGAGCCATAGGCTGCTGGTAAAGCATAGTTAGTTAACAAATCAATCGAATTCCAAGTTACTGATAATTGATTGGATGTATTTACAGTGATTTTAATTGGAATATAATTTGAAGTTCTGAAATTTTGAACATTTAAAGCACTTTGTGTTATAATACTATTATTCCAATATATATTCAACTGGCTATTTGTAGAACCATTATGCGTATCAAAACTAATCACCAAACCAGTCCCCCAACCTGATTCACCACCACCAGCACCAGAAATAGGGCCATAAGATAAACAAATTCCGTCTGCCCCATTTCCACCTCCAATGAACTGTGAATAGTTCGCAGTCCATGCATTTGCTCTATATGATGGAGTAAAAACGGCAGACCCCGTCAAACTATTGGTTGCTGTTGTTAGTATTAATTCACCTGAATTAATAGAAGCACTCCCAGATAATAAGGAATTAGCAGGTGTGGAACTAAAATCTGATTGATAAACAGATCGATGACCATTTTGAACATTAGATAATGTAATTGAGCCGTTTCCTCCGCAAGTTGTTGGATTGGTTCCGGCTACAGTTGCTGTAATCGATTGAGAAATAAATTCTAATGCACCATGAGAACCCCCACCACCTTCGCTTACCTTGAGTTCTACCGTGGAAGTACTTCCTAAATACCCCGTCCATACTGCTGTTCTGGTTGCACAACATCCATAATTTCTCCAAACTTCAATACCATCGACCAACAATATCGCCATATCATCGTGACTTGGTAAATTTAACTGGTACGTACCACACGTAAAACCTTGTCTTTTGAAAATACAAGAGTGATTATCGACACCAATAGAACAACCTGAATAACCTGAAGCATTAGATGGCGTACTGTCATCTCCCCAACTTTGTGCATTTGAATTTGTTTGGGCTGTTCGTGTATCGAAACTCGTAGAACTCATTGTATAATATCCTTTGTAATAATTGGAATTCCAAGCATTACTTCCTGCAGAGGCATCACCAGCACCATAACAAATCACATTCCACGCATTAGATCCGAAACCAGGTATTGATGGAGGGACACACAGACTCCAGCTTAACGTAAACGTTCCATATCCACCACTTGAATAAGCATCCTGAATATACCATACTCTTTGTGTACTTCCTGTATTGTTTGTCCAACTGGTAGATGCTAGGGCATCATTATCCCAGCATTGAATTTGCGAAGTAGAACTACAGTCATTTCCATAACCAATGTATTCCCATTCATCATAATCATTAGTTGTTTCTTGAAAAGTGATAGTTGCGGTATTAGCAACATCTATGTAAAAAACTCTATCCGGAGCACCAGTTCTGCACGTTGCAATATCATCTGAATAACCTACAGTTGTTGCAGAATAGGGGCTAGAGAGTAAAGCAAGGTTTTGTGCATTAGTGCAATTTTCACCAGGGGGTGGGGGGATATTATACGCCAAAGTACCAAGACCACTGACTAAACCACCACAATTATTATATTGTGAAGGCAATATATAATATGTACCACTAGAAGAACAAGTCCAGCTAACATATGAATTTAGACTACAGTAATCATCGTTAAATTGCATGGATACCATCGATGAATTACATATTGTTAAATATGTGTCATAAGTAGAAACTCCACCATCGTTACAAAAAGAAAATACATAGGTATAACCCGCAAGGGCATTGAAAGCATATCTTGTTGATCCATTTACAGAAATTGTTTGCCATGAACTTGATGATGATAAGGTAGCCCCATTCGCAATTGATGTAGTACACTGCCCCCAAACACTCCCAAGACCAGCAATGAAAACAGCTAATACGAGCAAAATGGATTTCAACTGATTTGAAACTTTCTTAGAAAGATTCATTTGGACATCATGAATTACAGATGAATTGTAGTTTTTTACCATAATTAAAAAAAATAAGTTAGACTGAAAAAGAGAATCAACTTGATTCTGGATAGATTTAATAAGTTGAATCATTGCTGACTCGTTTTTTTGGAGGTTTTTAAGTCTCAAAGCACCTTGTTTAATTTAAAATACAAAAAATACCTAGTTTAGTAATATTATTTTTCAAATTATCCCAGAATAAACATACTCATTTGTAGTTAGTTAGATTTTTCAAATGAATGTTCATTGCACATAAATGAACAAATCATCATTCTTGATGAACCCATCCCTATAATCTAGAATAATATTAGCAAAAATTAAATTACAATATTCATTGCTTTAAACGTGTGTGTTTATTTTTGAATGAAAAATGATAACTCATCTAATTTTAATCCCTAGATATAGGGTAACGTACAAAAAAATAAAAAAAGCCGGATTAAGATTGGAGGATAATTAAAAGAGTTTTCGGGCTAAAAGATTGGTACTTCATTTCAACTTTCACCTCCTTCCCATTGCAGGATTTCAGATTAAATTAAAATTGAAAATTTATATGATAATTTGACTATTGCGCCTCGTTTGGCTTTGTATTACAGAACAAACTTCGGGATATCTTATTGGCAACACAAGGAAATTGATTGGATTGATATAAAAATAAGGTGAAATTTCTAGTTGCGATTACGTAGCTTTACTTAGTAGGTTATGTTGATAGGCTCATCTCGACAAGCTCGATGAGTGAGAAATGCTTGGTGTTGAGGATAACAAAAAACGGCCAGGTTTCCCCAGCCGTTCGTTTTATAGAAAGTTTATGATTACTTCACCGCATGTTTAATCACTTGCGTTGTCTTCGTTCCATTGGTGATGTTTAGGAAGTAGATGCCTGGGTTCAGTTTTTCACTGATCACAAACATGTTTATTCCATCTTTCACTTCAATTTTTCGTTGGTCAATTACTTTTCCGTGTACATCCACAATGTTTAGTGTACATGCGCCCAGAATTTCTTTGTTGTTCACAATCACTTGGAACTCGCTTCCGGATGGGTTCGGGTAACTTGTAAAGTATCCTGCTGTTGTTTCAGCACAACTCACATTGATTGGATCATACAATTTCTCTTTGCCATCGATATCCACTTGACGTAAACGGTAGTAGTTTGAACCACTTGTTCCGTTGTTATCTACTGTTTGGTACGTCAACAACTCATTAGATGTTCCAGCCGAAGGGATTGTTGCCAACACTCTCCATGTTTCACCATCTGTAGATTTCTCTACATCGAAATGCGAACTATTGAATTCAGAAGCTGTTTGCCATAGTAAATCCACCATTCCTTCGTTGCACGTTCCGTTGAAGGAAAGCAATTCGACTGGGAGGGGTTGATTTCCTCCTGCCCCACCAAATTCACTGAATGAAGTCAAACCAGTCCACTCAAGAGTGTTGGAAGGTAATGTATTAATATTTGTAGCATTCCCCAGAGCAGTTCCGTCTGGGAATACACTATTTATAGGTTTGTACCAGGTATCCACACTGAATTTTATTGGAACAAGGTCAACTGTATTATCCCCAATAACTTCGCCAGAACCATAGGTATATCGAATGTCGTAATTGGGAGTCGTAATCCCAGAAGGTTCTACAATCCATGATCTGTTTAAAACTTTATCAGCACTTGAACTCATCCCAGTTACTTTAGTTGGTTTAGTATAAGCATAAATACTTGCATTTGATAAAGAGGTTGTTCCTCCATTTAAATCAACACGCACTGGCGCATACGTTGTAAGGTCTCCAATAGGGAAATCATACAAGGCATTTACGTTATTAACATTTCTGATAAGTTTGCCCGGTGTTCCACCATTCAACGTTGCCGCCACGTAACTTGCCGAGCTACCCGTTATTGCCCCATCAGAACCTCCATTTATACCTATAGTTAAATCATTACTACCCAATCTTACTAAACCATCAGTTAGTGTTAGTGTT
>CAIUSK010000151.1 GCA_903901805.1 uncultured Flavobacteriales bacterium | reverse complement strand
TGCTTTTCTCCTTGTGCAGAATCCGTTTCTGTTGAGACAAATCCACTTACGGTTTACTCTTTTGATATTTCAGCAGGTAATGATACCATTATTGATCCAGGAGAAATAGCTCAACTTAATGCCAGTACTTCTGCAGATGTATTTTATTGGGATACTCAGTTGTTTTTAAGCTCCACAAATATTTTAGAACCTTTTGCTAATCCTCCTCAAACTTTCACCTTTCCATTTGTTGCAATAGATGCGGGGTGTACTTTGTATGATTATGTTACCGTTTACGTTCGTGCTGATTTGGAAATTCCCAATACTTTTTCTCCAAACAACGATGGGGTGAATGATTCTTGGAAAATTCCATCTATCGAGTTTTACCCGACTAATACGTTGACGATTTTTAATAGAGCGGGTTCTAAAGTGGGAGATTTTTCCCCATATTCTCCATCAAATGAATGGCTGGGTACTTGGAATGGTGCCGCACTTCCCGAAGGCGTTTATTTCTATGTGTTAGAGCTCAACGATTCAAAAAATAAGGTATTAAAAGGAACAATTACCGTAATTCGATGAAGAAAATAATTGTTCTACTTATTTTTTACAGTGTCAATTTGATTGCCTTTTCTCAATTTGATGCTCACTTTAATCAATGGTCAGGTAATATGCAGCAGGTGAACTCAGCAGTTACCGGTTTATATCCGAAAATGGAAATCAAATCCAACTACCGCATGCAATGGGTCGGATTTGAGGGAGCACCCAGACAAAGTAGGATTTCAGTTGCCGTGCCTTTGAGAAAATTGAATAAATTATATGAATTAACTCGGCAAGGAGTAGGATGCTCCGTTGAAAATGATCAAGTTGCAGCATTTTCGATTAATAAAATTCAAGTTCACTATGGTATTCATTTTCGATTAAAACATAAATTACGGTTATCATTTGGAATAGGGGCAGGTGCCTTTCAATTAGGATACAACGCCGATAAAGTGGAGACATATTACCCAGACCCTTCAGTAAAACGCCAAGTAAATGTTATAAAACCAGTAGTCAATTTTGGTGGTGTTGTGAGCGGTGCACGTTTTTTAGGAGGTGTTTCAATCAATCACTTTATTCCTTTGAAATGGGATGATGTGGGTGTAAATTCAAATTACAGCACGCAAATTACACTTATGGGAAAATATGCTCTAAAAATTAATAATTTATATGAACTAATTCCTTCGGTATTGCTCTCTAAAACGTTAAATGCACCGATGCTGTTGGAAACCAATGTGAAATTGAATTATTTTGATCGAGTTTTTTGTTTTGTTGGTTTTCGATTTTCGAGATCTATGTATGTAGGAGGTGAAATTGGCTTAACAAAAAAATGGTTTGCTTCCTATTCCTATGAATATGGGATGTCCGGGGTAAATAATGTTTCTTTTAACTCACATGAAATTGGTTTATCTTTCCGTTTGAATAATGGAGTAATTGAACCGGGATATAAACACCGAACGAATTGGTAGAAACTATTTTATCAACGAAACAATTCCTGTCTCTCCAGGTCTATTTCCGTCGTTAAATTCTATAATGAAGTAGTATGTGCCAACAGGCATCAATTCATTGTTATACAGACCATTCCAAGCATTGCTTTCGTAGTTACCCACTGTTGATTCAAAAATCAGATTTCCCCATCTATTGTAAATGTATACTTTGTTTTTAGGGAAAATTTGATCAATTCCCGTAAGCTGCCAATAATCATTTGAATTGTCTCCATCTGGGGTAAATGCCGTTGGGATTATTATGTTGCATTCCTCAAAGGTAATAAATACACTCGCAGATGGGCCTTGACACCCGTTGATAAGTTGTGTAGCAAAGTATTCTGTAGTACCCATATTTTGCGTTGGGAAAAGGGTAGGGTTAGCGCTTAGAAAATCGGTTAGATTCGCGTCGGAATACCAAAAAACAGTTCCTGTGCTAACAGCATATATTTCTTCCGGAAGATCGTTTTGACAATAGGTTGAATCACTTCCAACAAGTGGAGCTGGGGGAATTGTATTTACCGTTAAATTAAGCGTTGCAATCGAGTCACATCCGCTAACACTTGACAATGTAATGCTTTGATTACTCGAGGAAGTAAAGTTTAGCCCATTCCAATTGTAGGGAAGTTCATTACTGCAAATTGATTGGTTTGTGATACTAGTAAGCGTATTGAAAACGGTTAGAGTCAATGTTACCAATGAATCACAACCTGCAGTGCTTTGCAAGGTTGTTGTTTGGGTTCCACCTGCATTAAATACTAATCCATTCCAATTGTAAGGTATTTGATTTTCACAAATGGAAACTGAATTATTACTGGATAATGTAGTACTCACTTCTAAGTTCATCGTGATAATAGAATCGCAATTATTGACCGTATTTAAAACATTGTTTTGTGTTCCTCCTGCTGTAAATGTTACTCCATTCCAGTTATAAGGTAGCTCATTGGCACAGATAGTTCTGTTCTCTATTATGGTATAATTAGGATTAACAAGTACGGTGGTGTTAACGTTGGAAGCACATTGACCAGAATTTGGAGTGAAAAGATAGTTGGTACTTGATGAAGCATTAATCGCTGGGCTCCAAGTTCCATTAATTAAATTGAGTGATTGGTTGGGTAATACAAAAAGATCGCCGGAGCAAATGGGGTCAATAGGATCAAATAGGGGAGTGGTATTAGCAATAATTGTAAGAATTACAGCATCGCTCACCGATGGACAAGGTCCATTTCCAGTTAAAGTTAAGGTTACTGTTCCCGAAGATATTCCCGGTGAATAAGTGGTTGTTAATGTTGAGGTATTGGAAAAAGCTCCTGTGGCAGAACTCCAGATAACGGAACTAGTTGAGCCCCCGATTTGTCCTGTTAAATTGATTGAGCCTCCTTCACAAACCTGTTGATCCAATCCAGCATTTATGGTTGGGGTCGCGTTCACGGTTATTAAAATATTGTCTTGAACAGAAGGACAAGGACCTGTTGCAGTTAAGGTCACGGTTTGAGTTGCGCTTGTTGAATAGGAACTCGTTAAACTGGAAGGATTTGAAAAGTTACCTGTTGTTGCGGACCAACTAAATCCAGTCGCCGAACCACCTATTGAACCGTTTAGAGTAACAGCAGCACCTTCACATATGGTTTGATCAAGTCCTGCATTAACCGTCGAAGCAGGGGTAACCGTAACGATTTCTGTGTCGGTTAAATCTGGACAATTGTTATTTAAATCTACTGTAAGTAAATAGTTTCCTGAAGAAGAAACTGTTATTGATTGTGCGGTTGATGTGGTACTCCAGAGGTTACCCGAAGCATAATTCGATGAAAGAGTTACTGAACCACCTACACAAAATGTTACAGGTCCATTTGCACTGATAACTGGTTGGTCTTTCAATTGATAATAGGACAAATAATTTGTACCGCTGTTGTTCACAAAAACAGTGTCTGAACATCCTGTAGTTGAAGAATTACTTCCCGGAACTGAATAAAACACTTCGAGTACATAATTTCCAGCAGGATATGTGGTTAAGTCAATTCCATAATCTTCCTTGGCCCATTTTTGGTCGGATGCATTGAAACATGGTCCTCCAGTTGGAAATGAGCTTGAGCCGAGATTGCAAGATTCTTTGAAGGGGAGATTTAGTATGGTGAAAATAGGGTTTGCTGGTCGATTTCCAACGGTGTAAATGGTATAATTTAACTTTGCTCCACACACATTTCCGCTTGGGTTTTTCCAAGTTTTCACTTCTCCACCGTTCAGGATCAAGGTGTTTGAGTTACTGAAAAAATCCCCGTAATTGAAATTGTTAAACTGAATTCCATTTTGATTTATTTCATCTGGAAGGCTTGCAGCAGTAGTATTATAAAATTGATTTAACAGGCAATTCTCAACCATAGTAGCACTGGCAAATGTTCCAAAATTACAAAGATTGGCAACAGACACAAAAACGGTATCTGAACAACCAATTACAGAACTAACTACGCAGTAATAATTTCCGGCACAAAGGTTTGACGCAGTTGCCGTTGTCTGGTTTATGGAAATAGTTGATGCACTATACCAAGCATAGCTGTATGGTCCAATTGATCCACTTGCGGTTACAGTAGCAGTTCCATCACAATTACAAGTTGAACCAACAGAAACGGACAAATTGGAGGAAATGGGAGTAATTGGTTGACAGTTATTATTGAATTGGGCAATGTAAGCAGCATTAAAAACATTATTTGCAGCACCAGGCGATTGTGCGTTCGATCCGCAGCTTGAGGCGTCAATTGTTGTTTCATTGTCAGCGCATCCTTCAGACCAGTTAGTTTGAAGAGTGGGTGTTCCTCCATTGAAAAACCAAACATTGTCAGAACCAGGATTTGCACCACCACCCGAAGCAAAATATATTTGAGTATTTAAGTTTACATCACCATAGCACATGGAAGATACTTCACACCCAGCTAAATTGACTAATCGAGCACAATCTCCAGAATTTGCCATTCCCATGCGCGTCCATATTCCACCAGCAGTCCATCCGGTTGCAGGATATGAGCATGCACTAGCACCCGGTGTCGTGCT
>CAIUSK010000150.1 GCA_903901805.1 uncultured Flavobacteriales bacterium | reverse complement strand
TTTTAATAAAAAAGATGACTCCTCTTGGGAAGTTCTTGAGAATGAAGTGAGAGATCAAATACCTGAACTTTATGATACGTTAGCATCTGTAGAAAAATTCAGTCCGCGAGCTGATAAGAAGTTCGATCGTTATTTTTTCACGACCTTTCACCAGTCTTACAGTTATGAAGATTTTATCGAAGGAATCAAACCAGTTATTGAGAACGAGGAAGGTGATGGAACAGTAGCATATCGCATAGAGGATGGAATCTTTAAACAGATTTGTAAAAAAGCAGAAATTGACCCTGAAAATCAATACGCTATTTTCATTGACGAAATCAATAGGGGAAATATTTCTGCCATTTTTGGGGAACTTATAACTCTTATTGAACAAGATAAAAGAAAAGGAGCGGCTAATGAAATGTCTGTGATTTTACCTTACTCTAAAAAACCATTTTCCGTTCCACAAAACCTGGATATCATAGGCACCATGAATACCGCTGACCGCTCTGTAGAAGCGCTGGATACCGCCCTTCGCAGACGTTTTAGCTTTGTGGAAATGCTTCCCAACCCAGAATTGTTGAAGGATAAAGTAATTGAAGGTGTTAATCTTAAAACATTATTGGAAACAATCAACGAACGTATTGAAGTGCTCGTAGATCGTGACCATACCATTGGTCATGCATTCTTTATCAACGATATCACGATTCAGGACTTGAGAAACACCTTTGCCAATAAGATCATTCCGCTTTTACAAGAATATTTCTACGGAGATTACAGTAAAATGGAGTTGGTCATTGGTTCAGCATTTTTTGAGAAAAAAGAAGTGTCAAAAGTGAAATTTGCCGTAAAATCTGAAGATTTTGAAGCCGAAGGACAGGTCTATCACATCAAGAATATTTCTGATATAACTGTTATGTCAGATGAAGATTTTATAAAAGCTCTTAACCAATTGATCGGAGAAGAGGATTGAATTCTATAGATGTATATGAGCATGGTCGATTGATAATCGATGGAGAGACGTTTACCCGTGAACATTGGGAAGCCTTTGTTAAGTTGAATACAGTTCACAACGGCGAATATTTCGATGTACTTCATAATGGGTTGAAATTTAAGCAATACGTGGGCGTACTTCAAGTAGATGGTTTGCTCGTTCACATTCACCCAAAAGCTGACAAAGACGATTCAGACACAGCTTGGAAAGGAGTTTTGTTAAAAATGCTTAAGGCCTGCGGCAGAGTAAAAGCACAAGCTACCGGAAACGCACATTTGCGCAAGCAGAACATCAATTTACTAGAAATTTATTTCGATTATTACCTTACGGAGTTGGAAGGATTGCTGCATAGTGGTTTGGTCAAAAAATACCGCAAGGAAACCAATAACGTCAAAGCACTCAAAGGAAAGTTGGAGTTTGCTGGAAATATTCGCAAAAACCTTGTACACAAAGAACGATTTTATACTACCCATCAAGTGTATGATGTGAATCACAAATTGCATCGTGTTTTGGCTCATGCGCTCAGGATTGTAGGTCAATTTACACGAGGAACCCGACTAAATGATCGTTGTAGACGCGTTGAGTTGTCTTTTCCAGAAGTGGATGTAATTCTGCCAACATCCGCTTACCTTGAATCCATAAAATTGGATAGAAAAACATCCGTTTATGAACGAGCATTGGAGTTGGCAAAATTCATTATACTTAATTATTCGCCTGATATCAACCAAGGGCAACGTAAAATGATTGCCTTACTTTTTGATATGAATGAATTGTGGGAAGAGTACGTCTTAAAAATGTTGAAGAAACACAGCAGAGAGCATCCAGCTGAAGGATGGCTAATTACGGGACAAGAATCACGCTTATTTTATGGTGCCTATCGTACCATTCGCCCCGATATTGTTTTACGAAAAGGAGAAGAAGTGTTTATCCTCGATACCAAATGGAAACGATCATTCAACAAAGCAGCAAGCATTGAAGACTTACGTCAGATGTATGCCTATGCACGCTTTTGGCAAACAAACAAGGTAATGCTCCTTTACCCAGGCGAATCCTACGACAGTGGTTACAAAACTTATCCCAATCTAAATGATCATGAAACAGATCATCACCAATGTAAAATTGCCATGGTGAATGTTTTGAAAGATGGTACGTTATCGGATTGCTTGGCGGAGGAAATTTTAGGGTTGTTGAGG
>CAIUSK010000149.1 GCA_903901805.1 uncultured Flavobacteriales bacterium | reverse complement strand
AGGATTCGCAATTTCACCTCTAAACAGCAATCTACTTCCTTTTTTTCGCATCGAAATATGACAATATTCCGATTTAAAAAATATCGGGTCTCACTATTTACAGGTGTTTTGACAACGTTTGAATAACAGAATCTCAGGTTTAAAGAATCGCAGGAGACCTATCGGATAATATTTCCATGGATTGGTTCGCAATATCAACCCCAATAATTTTAGGTATTGTTCTAGAACAATGGCGCGACCATAATCCAATAGAATTAGAACCAGTATTTATTAACCCAAGCCAGTCTCCCTCTTCTGGTGAATGCAAGAGTTGATTTTTAACAACATAGTCTCCAGCAAAACAAAGTGGCCCAGCAACATCATAATATTTCTCTGAATGGGTTTTAATAATTCCTACTGAATTAAATGTTAGTATGGAAAGCCCCCTGGGTTTAGTATAGGCATCCCTCATTAAATAGTCGGCTCCAAGATGTATGAATACTAATTGTTTTTCACCTCTGCTTAACGAATATTCTACTCGAGAAAAGGCGTATCCCGTATAAAAATAACACCACTGTCCAAATTCAGTAATTAATTTAAAATTGATTAATTCAGGGCATTTTTCAAAAAGGCGTTGAGCATACTTTTGCATATGTGATTCGGCGTCTCTTTCAAGGAGTTCAGGAGCTAATCCCCCCCCAATATCTAAAGATGTAATTCTATGTTTTAGGCCTTTTTCTAAAAGCATTTTATTTGCCTCAATAGCTAAATCCAGAATCACCTCAACAGCGAGGACAGAAGCTTCAAGTTCAGCCATATGGCTGCCGGCATGTACATGTAACTGAGTGACTGGATACTGGATAATTGCTTCTAAAATTGCTTCTTTCTCAGCAATTGGAACTCCAAATTTGGACTCATCACTGCTGACGTGGTAAAGAGTAGGAGCTCCCGTTTCTATCATTGGATTTATGCGAATTCCAAGCGTGAAAGAAGGATTAAGCGGCATTCTTTTTAATTCCTCTAGGCTATTAACGTTTAGTCGAATGCCTGGCAAATGACTATGGCAGTAGTTGATTTCAAGTTGTGTTTTAACAGGGGAATCAAAAACAATCTTTGAGTAATCGGCTCCTGCATCTATCGCTAGTTGCACCTCCTCAATGGAAGCCGCCTCTAACCCAAACCCTAATTCAACAATTTTTTTCAATACATGAGGTTGTGGATTTGTTTTTATCGCAATGGCATGAAGGGTGTTTGACGGGAAAGCTGCCTTTAAATGAAATAAATAATTGGATAACTCATTCCATGATTGAAAAATTACAGCTGTATCCTCCTCTGTAATTAGTTCTTTTTGCAGTGCTTCGCGCAACGCCCAAACCGCCTCCTTCTCAAGGGGTGTCATGAAAATAAATTTGTTACAGTTTCTTCAATAATCTCTATCATTCTCAGATCATTTTTTGGTTCAAAACGCCTATTCAATAACTGTCTTCTAACAGAATAGGACCCAATTGCTAGTCGGATGAAAGATCGATCGCCATATTGAACGGGTTGGCCTAAAAACACCTTATTAAAACCATCCAAGCCAGTGTGCTCTGATAAAACGAGCGTATCGAAAAGTAATTTTAATTCTGAATGATTTAGAGCAACTCCTTTGTTGAGAACCATAAAGGATACAATACTATCATTTGTGAGCTCCATGTTAGGCATGAGTTGGAATGTGTCACTTTGCGCTAATCTACCTGTAACAACTTGATTCCATCTACGAATAAGGGCATTGGATTCATTTTGCGGAAAAGACATATAAGCTTCCATTTCACGTAAGGCCACCTCCCAACGTAATCGTAACCCTTCATTTTTAAAAGGGGTTAAATAATTTTGAATGTTTTTAAGAGACTCTGGAAAATCGTAGGCTGAAAATAAGTTGGAAAATTGCTGGGCAGGTTCTCCGGAAACATCAGCTAGTTTTTTTGTCCACTGACTCGGAACAAGTAACGCCCCACAAAAAGGAGGAGCCTGGTAAAACTTTGAACCAGTAACCATTATCATAACACCTTTGTTAATAAGATCATGAATGAGTTTTCGGTCTGTTCGGAATTGACACATATCAACAACCCACATAATTTCCGGAAAATCATCAATAATTTGTAAGTCATCCTTGATCCCTGATTTACTTCCAAAAACTAAATTCCCGATAATCGGTTCGTTTTGATTTGCCTCAATTATTTCTCGAATTGTTTTATTTCTATCTGCGATATGACCGCTATCTTCTCTTGCTGCAAGGTAATGAACTTTTGAATCAATTTTAGTTGAGATTTTTTCTCCGAAAGGGATGCGTTCACCAAATTGATTCCAATCGGAATAATAACAAAATTCAGCAGCTAATTTTGAGCCAGAGCCCAACTCTTCTGGACAAGAAACAATGTTTATAATTTGCTTCCCTGGCTTTAACATTGCTTGAAACAGCAAAGGTAAATACATCATATCGCTGCCGCTTGGGCCGTAATATACATCAAATTGAATATCTGTGTTTTTCAACAATTCTTGAAGTCGAGTAGTTTGATCTTTTACTATAGTTTCAAATTTAGAATCGTCGTAATTAGTCACAAATTCTTTTGCTACATCATATCCGAAACGAGTGAGCGTACCGCAGGTACAAGACCCGCGTGTAAATAGTCCCTCAAAATGTAAGGGGTGTAAGTTATATTTATTTGCGTTACTTTCAGGCTTAAGAAAAATTCGTTCATCACACCCAGAAGTAACAACCTTCAGTAATTTATTTGTGTCTTCCTCCATGTTTTATTGTTCTAACATTCTATAAAACCGCCGTTTTTCTTTGGTTTTTTTACATTGCAAAGTTAACCAACAATAATGGGTATCGTGAACTAATTCGCATTGAGACTCTTGAAGTTTTACAATCCATTCCGTTGAAATATCATATTGAGCGGAAAACTCAAATTCACCAGTAAGATAATAACGTGTTAGTAGAATGGTTTGATTATCAGAAATAGTAATTGTGTGCCAAGCAGCCTCTCCAATTCCTCCCAAATAGGTACTGTTATTTGGTAAATCTATTGGCTTTTCGTCTGGGACATTTATGTGTCCAAGTTTTTTATCTGTAGGTAATTGTTTAGACTTTTCGGAGTAAAATGATTCCAGCGTTTTTTTAAAAATATCCTTCAAAGCGTCGAAACGAGGTTTTTGCAGGTATTCTCCAGTTCCATTTTCCCAAACAATAAAGTTTCCATCTGATGAAGCTGCTACAACATTGAAATAAGGTGTTGGAGCGATTGTAACCGGGCGTTTAAATCTCGAAAGATAGATAGAATCGCTTTCCCATCCTGCCATAAGTGATTTAGAAACAAAGCGCGCGCAATTTGAGTCCTTAGTGTTAAAAGCCTTGTAACGCATATACCCCGTGTCAATTACAGATTTTGCATAGGTGAGGAGTTTAGAAATATTCGCTTCATAATGAATTGAGGCAAACATTGGTCCGTCGCCATGTGTTGCTATTTTAATTGTTTCTAATTCATGACATAGCGCTTCAAAATTTAGAAGTTTCCCGTCTTCAGACCATTCCGGAATTAATTTTAATACTAGT
>CAIUSK010000148.1 GCA_903901805.1 uncultured Flavobacteriales bacterium | reverse complement strand
CAATTGGCTGGGAAAACTAGGCGCCTGGACATCACATGTTTTTATCTATGGATTATTTGGAGTTTCATCCTTTGCATTTTGTTTGATTCTTCTTTTGTTCAGTGTCAAAATATTATTTGACAAAACGATTCTTCCATTGCGCTCCACAACAATTAAAACAGTTTTATTGGCCGTATGGGCATCCTTATTTCTAGGGTATTTTGCTTATGCTGTTAACTTTTTAGGAGGCAGTATTGGATTTTACACCAATCAGTGGCTAAACTTAATTCTTGGAGATTTTGGAACAATAGTAGTGCATTTGGCAACCTTGTATATTTTAGTGACACTATTATTCAAACCAAATTACGCTCAACTTTTATCCCTATTACAAGATCGCAAATCCCCAGCCGTTTCAGCAGCAGGAGCTATGAAGGAAGAAAGAAGGGGTTTCAAAGAAAAAGATACCGATTTTACGATCGTTAATCCGATTAAAGACGAAGAAATTGAAAATGAATACATTTCTGAACCCATAGTATTTAAAGATGATGAGGCGGAAGACTTAGGAAAGATTCCAATGGAAATAGAGGTGAATAATGATGAAGAGGACTCTATACTTGATGAAGACTTTGAAATAGAAGTCCCTAAAAATGAATACATTGCACCTGTTCAATCTCCAAAAGCAGAAACAAATTCAACTGATTTATCACAAGCAGAGCGATTGGTTCAAGAATTTGGAGAATATGATCCTAAAATGGATTTATCTGATTACACCTTGCCTTCAATAGATATGTTGAAGGATTACGGAAGTGGTGGTGTTAATGTCAACAAGGAAGAATTAGAAACTAACAAGGATAAAATTGTTCAAACTCTCTCTCATTATAAAATTGACATTTCAAAAATCAAGGCGACTGTTGGACCCACTGTTACTTTATATGAAATAGTTCCAGCACCAGGCGTTCGAATTTCAAAGATCAAAAACTTGGAAGATGACATCGCTTTAAGTCTAAGTGCTTTGGGTATTCGTATTATCGCTCCCATCCCAGGAAAAGGAACAATTGGAATTGAAGTTCCGAATTCCAATCCAGAAATGGTGAGTATGCGCTCCTTAATTGCTTCTGAAAAGTTCCAAAATTTTGACGGCGAGCTTCCCGTAGTAATGGGTAAAACGATTACGAATGAAACCTTTGTATTTGACTTAACGAAAATGCCTCACTTACTTGTGGCTGGTGCAACTGGACAAGGAAAATCGGTTGGATTGAATGCTATTTTGATATCTATTTTATATCGAAAACATCCAGCTCAAATCAAATTTGTATTAGTAGATCCAAAGAAAGTAGAACTCACGCTTTACAATAAAATTGAACGCCATTTTCTTGCTAAATTACCAGGAGAAGAGGATGCAATCATAACGGACACATCAAAAGTTGTGAATACACTCAACTCGTTGTGTGTGGAAATGGATCACCGTTATGGATTATTAAAAGATGCGGGTGTTCGAACAATAAAGGAATATAACGAAAAATTTATTAAACGACGCCTAAATCCAGAAAATGGACATCGATACCTTCCATACATTGTTGTACTCATTGATGAATTTGCGGATTTAATAATGACCGCTGGTAAAGAAGTGGAACATCCAATAGCACGTATCGCTCAATTAGCTCGAGCCATTGGAATTCATTTAATTGTTGCTACACAAAGACCTTCGGTAAACGTAATTACTGGTATGATCAAAGCAAACTTTCCTGCAAGAATTGCCTTTCGCGTGTTATCAAAAATTGATTCACGTACCATACTTGATGCATCAGGAGCAGATCAGTTAATCGGACGAGGTGACATGCTTATTTCAACCGGTTCAGACATGAAACGTTTGCAATGTGGGTTTGTGGACACTGATGAAGTAGAGGAAATCTGTGAATTTATTGGCTCTCAGCGAGCTTATCCAGAAGCACTTATTCTACCTGAATATCAAGGAGATGAGGATGCAGGAAATGGAGATATCGATATGTCTGAAATTGATTCCATGTTTGTAGACTCAGCAAGAATTGTAGTAATCAGCCAACAGGGATCTGCAAGTTTACTGCAGCGAAAATTAAAATTAGGATACAATCGTGCCGGAAGAATTGTTGACCAATTGGAAAGTTTAGGCATAATTGGCTCATTTCAAGGGTCCAAGGCGCGAGAAGTGCTTTTTAGCGATATCGAATCCTTAGACGAATTTTTAAGGTCAAAAGGATTACTTTAGGAATATTAACAGAACATTTTCATTTTCTAACGCTTGTTTCAATTAAAGCCCGTACCTTAGACGTCCAAATTTTGAGGCAAAGGAATGATAGATTTAGATTTATACGAGGCGAAGGAATTATACCCATTCCAAGTAGATACGGTTGTCTCTATATTAGATGAACTCCGAAAAAACGGTAACCAATTTAACTTACTCTATCAATTACCGACAGGTGGTGGTAAAACAGTGATTTTCTCAGAACTTACTCGAAAATATATTTCGGAGTGGAAGAAAAAAGTCCTTGTTTTAACGCATCGCATCGAATTATCGATACAAACATCGAAGCAACTAGATGCACGTGGAGTTAGAAGTAAGATTATTAATTCGGAGGTTAAAACTATCCCAGATCAAGCGGAGTATTCCTGTTTTATTGCCATGGTGGAAACCTTGCACAATAGATTAAATGAAGACAATCAATTTCTGCAAGATATTGGACTAGTAATCGTCGATGAAGCACATTACAATAGTTTCAGGAAATTATTTCAATTCTTTGATAATTGTAATATTTTGGGAGTAACTGCAACACCGCTAAGCAGCAATAAAGCGTTACCACTTCGAGATAACTACAATAAGCTTGTTGTGGGAGAAAGTATAGCAGGATTGATTGAAAAAGGATATCTATCAGATGGTAAAACCTATACCTATGATGTAAATCTACATGGTTTAAAAATAGGAACACATGGTGATTTCACCGTAAACAGTATGGATATTGTGTACGGAAATCATTTTATGCAAGAAAAATTAATTTTTGCTTACGAAGAAATTGCACGAGGACAAAAGGTTTTGATTTTTAATGCTGGAATAGAAACATCAAGAAGAGTTGAAGAATCATTTAAAAAACTGAAACATAATATTCGGCATTTAGATTCTACTTATAGCGATAAAGACCGTAAAGACATTGTGCGTTGGTTTAAAGAAACCCCTGATGCAATACTAACTTCTGTTGGAATATTAACTACTGGTTTTGATGAACCAACTGTTGAGACCATTATTCTAAACAGAGCCACTCGATCGTTAACTCTTTATCATCAAATGATTGGAAGGGGATCTCGAAGGCTTCCAAGTAAAAACGAATTCAAAATAATTGATTTAGGAAACAATGTGAGGCGTTTTGGTCACTGGCAAGATTACATCAATTGGCAAGATGCTTTTCGTTTTCCAGAGAAATTCCTTGAATCCCGAGTTTCTGAATTAGAGGACATTCAATTTGAAATTGAATATGAATTTCCGAGGCATTTTTCGGAACTATTAAATACCGAGAAATTATTGTCGTTTAGTATTGCAGATGCTTATTATTACGCAATGGATAATGGGCTAAAAGGAAGGGTTTCAATAGAAGAATCCATGCAAAATCATGCTGAGGTAATTATGGAGGCAACAACTGATTTGGAAGAAGCCATCAAACTCATTCAATTATTACAAGATCATATTGAACATCGATTGAAGCATTACACGAAATGCATTTCGAAATGCACTCCCAACTATTTG
>CAIUSK010000147.1 GCA_903901805.1 uncultured Flavobacteriales bacterium | reverse complement strand
TGGGCCAAACATTGAATACGCGTTAGTTTCAACTTATAACCAATATACCTTTGAACCGATTAACGTTATTTTGGCTAATAAATTAGTTGGATATCAATTTGGAAAAGGATTTCAAGCCGCTGAATCCGCAAGTGAATTGGCAAATTATTCAGCGGGAGATAAAACCATTCCGTTCTATGTTGCAGGAACTTGTTTAGGAAAAGAGTTAGTTGGTATTAAATACGAACAACTACTCCCCTACTGTTTACCGGCTGAAAATGCTGAAAAAGCATTTCAGGTTATTCCGGGAGATTTTGTTACCACCGAAGACGGGACAGGAATTGTTCACACTGCTCCCACGTTTGGAGCTGACGATGCTAAGGTTGCTGCAGAAGCTGGAGTTCCTGGTATGTTAGTGAAAGATGATCGTGGAAACTTGGTTCCATTGGTGGATTTACAAGGAAAATTCAGACCTGAAGTAGTTGATTTTGCTGGAATGTATGTTAAAAATGAATATTACGACGAAGGTACTGCACCGGAAAAATCAGTGGATGTTCAAATTGCAATAAAACTCAAAGAAGAAAATAAGGCTTTTAAAGTAGAGAAATACGAACATAACTATCCACATTGTTGGAGAACAGACAAACCTGTTTTGTATTACCCATTAGATTCTTGGTTTATTCGAGTAACGGATAAAAAAGAGCGAATGGTTGAATTAAACAATACGATCAATTGGAAACCAGAATCTACAGGAAGTGGTCGTTTTGGGAAATGGTTAGAAAATGCCAATGATTGGAATTTATCGCGTTCTCGCTATTGGGGAATTCCTATTCCAATTTGGTCTTCAGAAGAAGGAGATGAGCGCATTTGTATTTCTTCTATTGCCCAATTATCTCAGGAATGTGATAAAGCAATTCAAGCTGGATTGTTAGAATCAAATCCTTTTGCGAATTACGAAATTGGCAACATGTCAGACGATAATTATAAAGGAATCGATTTACATAAACATTTAGTTGATCAAATCATATTAGTTTCGCCAACTGGAAAACCTATGAAACGTGAAGCTGACCTGATTGATGTTTGGTTTGATTCAGGCGCAATGCCTTATGCACAATGGCATTATCCATTTGAAAATAAAGAATTAGTTGACAACAGAGAGGGTTATCCAGCAGATTTTATTGCCGAAGGAGTTGACCAAACACGTGGTTGGTTTTATACCTTACATGCAATTGCCACCATGGTTTTTGATTCCGTAGCATATAAAAATGTAGTTTCCAATGGACTTGTCCTAGATAAGAATGGCCATAAAATGTCGAAGCGTTTAAAGAATGCTGTTGACCCATTTACTACTTTAACGCAATATGGACCGGATGCAACGCGCTGGTATATGATTACGAACGCGCAACCATGGGATAATTTAAAATTTGATTTGGAAGGCATAACAGAGGTTCAGCGTAAATTTTTCGGAACACTGTATAATACGTATTCATTCTTTTCACTTTACGCAAACATTGATGGCTTCACGTATGCTGAACCAGATGTTCCCTTGTCGAAAAGACCGGAAATTGATCGTTGGATTCTTTCCAAATTGCATTCGTTAATCGCAGAGGTGGATGAAGCGTATAGCAATTATGAGCCAACCAAAGCAGGAAGAGCGATTCAAGATTTTGTAAATGACCAATTATCTAATTGGTACGTGCGTTTATGTCGCCGTCGTTATTGGAAGAGTGATGACCCAACGGATAAGTTGTGCGCTTACCAAACGCTTTATACATGTTTAGAGACAGTGTCTTTACTTGCTTCGCCTATTGCACCATTTTATATGGATCAATTGTTTTTAGATTTAAATCAAACGACAGGAAAACATGCGGCTACTTCGGTTCATTTGGCTGACTTCCCGGTTTCGAACGTAGATTTTATAGATAAAACGCTTGAAACTCAGATGGCGTTAGCACAAGAAACTTGTTCACTTGTTCTTGGATTGCGTAAAAAACAAATGATTCGGGTGCGTCAACCGCTTCAAAAAATCATGATTCCTGTTTTAAATCAAGACGTTGCGGATAATTTGCACCACGTAAAGGAGTTGATACTTTCTGAGGTAAACGTAAAGGAACTAGAATTGCTAGCCGATAGCGGAATGTTGGTGAAGAGCATCAAACCAAATTTCAAAACGATTGGACCGAAATATGGCAAGCAAATGAAATCTATTGCTGATTTGGTAAAAGCTTTTACCGCTGATGATATTGCATCCATTGAAACTAGCGGTGGTTGGCAAAGTGAAATTGACGGAACAACTGTTACGCTGGAACTACCTGATTTCGAAATTCAAGCCCAAGATATTCCAGGTTGGTTAGTTGCTTCTGAAAATGGACTAACTGTTGCTTTAGACATCACCATCTCACCAGCCTTGTGGTCAGAGGGAATAGCACGAGAAATGGTGAATCGTATTCAAAATATCCGAAAAGAAAGTGGGTTGGATGTAACGGATCGCATACTTGTGGAAGTGGATACCAATGAGAAACTTCAAGAGGCTATTTCAGGAAACAAATCGTATATCTGTGCCGAAATATTGGGAGATGATTTAGTTTTTGTAGTACTGGATAATCAAGCTGTTTCAACTGATATCGAAAACGAAGGAGATACAAAAATCCGAATTCAAAAGAACTAAAATTGATTCTGTTTTTGAATGTAAAAGGCTAATTCACCTTTGATACTTATCATAAAATGTAATTTTTGCAATGTTAAGATAACATTTTAATCTATTTTTGCAATGTTCAGATTGCATTTTTAATAATAATTGTAATGTATAGATATCAATTTATAGTATTTTATGAAATTTATAGATTGCAAATCGGAAACAAATTAGTACCTTTGGGGAAATCAATGAAGGATG
>CAIUSK010000146.1 GCA_903901805.1 uncultured Flavobacteriales bacterium | reverse complement strand
TTCATGGTGAGAATTGTTTTGTTTCCTCTCATATATTGGTCATACCTTGAATTCAAAGACAATAAAGATCGCTCAAAAGCAGAAATACTTCGGGTTAAAACGTAAGCATCAAAATCGCGGTTAAATATTTTTTTAGCCTCAGCTTGGTATTCGGGAATGTTTCTCAATTTTTGGATCAAATCTTTCATGTTGTGCCCCATTTCTGTATGCTCTTGAATTGGGACGATTACCTGCATTTCTAAGCTGGGTAAATGGGCATCGAACATAACAGTTTTCAAAAAAGCAGCATTTAAAATGGAAGGCGAATTTCGTGTGGTGGTTCTCCCTAAAATTCCCTCACTTGTTTTTTTACGATCAGTAAAGGCATACTCCGGTACGTGACAAGTTGCGCAAGAAACAGTATCATTGAGTGATAAACGCTTGTCAAAAAACAATTGTCTACCCAATGCAATCTTCTCTTTGGTAATAGGGTTTTCAGTGGGGGTTGGAATTTGACTAATTTCGATTGAAAACGGCGCTGCAACTGAGCATTTTAAAAAAAGTAGTAACCCTAATCCAATAAAAAGACTGAATTTAATGGCTGATGTCATCTTGCTTTAGTGGATTATACGATAATGGCCAATTGGATTTTCCTTATTATCAAATAAATTCAATGTATAGATGCCATTTGGAATAGCTGTAAGATTCCAGTTTCCGCTTTCTTCTTGTGTTCTATTTGACGCGACTACTTTTCCGCTCATATCTACCACCTCTATTTTGTCCAGATTAGTCATTGAATGCCAAATAAAATCAATTCCGTCTGAATTATTTACAAAATATGCTGTGCCTTTTACTGAGTTCGACTCTAAATTTGCTGCTGCAGGTTGCGTAAAAACAGTTTCAGTTAAGACGTTTTCCATAACCGTTACGTTTATTCCAACCTGATCATGTAAGATTCCAATCGTACTTAGCGGTATGTTATTAATCCATCGATCAACATGACAATTTACATATACATCGATCTGATTTGTGGCTGAGTTTGATTGAACAACATTTGGAATTTCAACAAGTTGTTGGTTATTATTACCTAGATTATGCAATTCAAAATAAGCTTCTAATGTTCCGTCACCATTGTTGTCTGCATACCCACCAATAATCATGTGCATATATCCTGCTTGCCACCCCCAATACATAGATGGTGTTTGAAAACTTAAGGGATGAATTTCAGGATAAACTGAAATATCGATAGCCTCAGCTCCATTTTGTGTGTTGAGTGGCTTTGGAACACCAATCATGAAATTTATTTTTTCAATTTGATTTATTGGGAAATTACCGACTAATAGCGTATGATTTTGTGGTTCAACTAAAAATACAGAATCAATCAGAGTTACTATTCCTCCATCGTGCGTAATTTGTAGATCAGAAAGGTAGTAATCAAAATGGTCTAGTTTGAATGTTTTTCCATCCCAATCGGTGTAATTGACATTCATTTGAAGATTTGCATTTTGAAAAACAGGAGCAATTTCTAAGAATATATTTTTTTGTCCGAAAAGAGTTGAATTACTTATAATTCCAAGCGTTAGTAATGCTATAAATGACTTCATAAAAAAGTAAATTGATGTTGTAGCCTAAAAGTTGAAATAAAGATACCGCTATTCTTGATGAAATTAGTTTAATGAACTATTTTTTTCGGGCAATGTATAATATTTCACCGGGTACTAATCGAAATTTATCAATAGTTTGCTGATCAAAATGGCTGGATAGATCAAAAGATTCAACTGTAAATCCTACTTTTTCGAGCCATTGTGGGTAATCCGTACCAAAAAGTCGAACATGATCTTTTTGCCAAAAATGTTTTTCTCTATCTTCAGGACTTGTTATTGATGCGTCTTCATAGGTGGTTTCCCTTGACAAATCTTGCGGAACTTGCATGATTGCCCATCCTCCAGTTTTCATAACTCGGAAAAGTTCAGACATACACTGAATGGGGTCATTAACATGTTCCATTACATGATTGCAAAAAACGACATCAAATTGATTGTCTTCCAAAGGGATGTGATGAAGGTCAAAATGCATATCAGCAAGTGGAGATTCTAAATCTCCTGTTAGATAATCCAAGTTTTTTTGTGCTTTGAATTTACTGTAAAAACATTGCTCTGGGGCAATATGCAATACTTTTAAATGAGCAGCGGTAAAAAAGTTGCTTTCATTTTTTAAATACAACCACATTAAACGATGGCGCTCAAGAGTTAAATCATAGGGACATAATACATTCTCACGATGAGCCACCGAAGAACCGTAGGATAAAAAGGATGAAAAAGATTTTTCACATACTGGACATGTAACCTTGTTTCCACGATACATGAATGGAGCGAAAATCTTGAAAATATAACTTAACCGAATCAGTAATGGTCTCGGTAGGGTGTTTAATAAATACTTATAAATTGCTTTCACAATTCAAAGCTACAAAAAAGAAGTCTGAAACACTTATTTTAGCTACAAATGTTCACGTGTTTTAATGAATTTGTAGACACGATAGGTTAAAAATATATTGATTAAAATAATGACAATAACCAGATAACCAAGTAAATCAAAACGCTCCAATGGACTCGTTTCAGATTTTTGAAGAACAATAGTGCCACCCACCATTGCAGCAATACCACCTGCCATTTGTTGCAAAGAGGAATTAATACTCATGAATGCCCCTCGATCTTGCATTTCGGGTAAAGACGCTGTCAACGCTTGGGATGGAATCATACGAGCCATGATTCCCATCATCATGAGGCCATTAACAACCACTAATATAAAGAAGGAAGTTTGCTGTAAATGGGAATAAATTAAAATTGAAAATGCCATGAGTATCGATGCTCCGGCAAAAATTGTAAATTTATTAATGCGGTCACTAATGAATCCAATGAGTGGCATTACGGCAAAAGTAATTAAACCGACTATCATAAACATAAGCGGCAGTTCATCTTGTGCAATCCCAACATTATTAACGGCAAATGCGGAACCCCAAGGCATCATTAAATAACCTCCAAGCGACATAAATGCAGTTGCAATAAATCCAATGCGGTATTGTTTATTTTTTATCGTATTCCACATATGTTTTAACGGATTTGCGCGTTGCAAGGATAGATGAGCGGTAACAGGTTTTAAAATAAGGTAAACCGAACCGAAAATAACAATCGATAGTGCAACAATCAGGTAAAATGGAGCCTGCCAATTCCATTGATTGGCTAAAAATAAACTAATTGGGATTCCCAAAATCTGACTGATACCAAATCCCATTTGAATAAATCCCATTACTCTCCCGCGTTGATTAAAATCGAAGACATCCGCAACAATTGCCAATGAAATCGAACTAATCACACCACCAAAAATCCCAGTAACAATGCGCGAAAAAACCAAAAATTCGTATGAATTGGATAGTCCACACAGCATCGTTCCAATAATAAAACCCGTGTAAAAAAAGAGAAGTAGTTTTTTTCGATCAAATTTATCTGCGAAACTGGCTGTTAAAAACCCGGAAAATCCAGCAGAAAGAGCATAGCTTGAAACAACAACTCCAAATTGACTGGGAGTCATTTTCATTGATTTCATAAGGATATCGCCTAAGGGAGACATGACCATAAAATCCAAAACCACTGAAAATTGTGTTAATGCCAGAAGTGAAACAACTGCTATTTGATAGCGTGTAAAAGGGTTTCCTTTGGTTTGTTTAGTCATTCTAAAAATTGAATTATAAAGTTACCCTAATAAATGTAAATAAAAATCGCGCAAATAATTCCATTAAATGCGCGATTCACTAGATCTTCAATTTATTATCGAGTAAATAACATTTCTCGGAATTTAGGTAAAGGCCATAATTCATCATCAACCAATAATTCTAATTTATCAGCATGATAACGGATCTCTTCAAAACAAGATTTCACTTTATCACAATAAGCAATCGCTTTATCTTCAGCATCCTCTATTTTGTTCGCTAATTTACGTTGCACAAGCATATTGTCTGAAGCAGATTTCATTGCATTCATATGTTCTGAGATTCGTTCAATTAGAGATAATTGAGCTTTTGATGCTTGTTTACCTGCTTTTTCGCCAAGAACACTAATTAATCCCTGAACATTTAGAATTAATTTATTTTGATACTCAACTGTGGCTGGAATAAAATAATTCTGCGTTATATCTCCTATAAGACGAGACTCAATCTGAATTTTTAGAATATAGTTATCAAATTCAATTTCACGTCGCGCGTCTAATTCACGTGGAGAAAGAACTCCCATTTCATCAAATAATTTGATTACTTTTTTGTCATGCCAAACTTTCAATGCACGTGGAGTATCTTTTAGATTGGCTAGGCCTCTTTTTTCGGCTTCTTTTACCCATTCATCCCCGTAACCATTGCCCTCAAATCGTATTTTTTTAGATTGCTTAATCAATGATTGTAGTTCCTTTAGTATTGCCTCATCTTTGGCTTCTCCTTTTTCAATTCTTATATCAACTAGTTTTTTAAATTCTTTTAATTGCTTGGCCATGATGGTATTCAAAACTATCATCGCAGAACCACAATTGGCGGATGAACCCACCGCGCGGAATTCAAATTTATTACCTGTAAATGCAAAGGGAGAAGTTCTATTTCTGTCGGTATTATCCAATAATATTTGTGGAATTTTACCAATGTTTAATTTTAACTCCGTTTTGTCTTGTGGTGTCATTTTTCCAGCCTTAACATTTGCCTCAATATCATCTAATAATCCGGACAATTGAGTTCCAATAAATGTTGAGATAATCGCTGGAGGCGCTTCGTTTGCACCCAAACGATGGTCATTACCCGCAGATGCAATACAGGCACGAAGTAAATCTGCATTGTCATGAATTGCTTTAATTGTATTTACAAAAAATGTAAGAAACTGAAGGTTCGTTTTTGGGTTTTTACCTGGCGCCAATAAATTAACTCCCGTATTCGTGCTTAACGACCAGTTATTATGTTTGCCTGATCCATTTACACCGGCAAAAGGTTTTTCATGCAGCAATACTCTGAAATCATGTTTACGCGCAATTTTTTCCATCAAATCCATCAATAATAAATTATGATCATTTGCTAAATTACATTCTTCAAAAATGGGTGCGCATTCAAATTGATTTGGCGCAACTTCGTTATGTCGCGTAGTAACAGGTATACCTAATAGAATAGATTCCATCTCAAACTCCCGCATAAATGCTGTTACTCGTTCTGGAATTGAACCAAAGTAATGGTCTTCTAATTGTTGTCCTTTTGCGGGAGCATGACCAAACAAAGCTCTTCCCGTCATTATTAGGTCTGGACGTGCGTTAAATAATGCTTGATCTATCAGGAAATATTCTTGTTCCCAACCCAATGTAGCATTAACTTTTGTAACATTTTTATCAAAATATTGACATACTTCAACCGCCGCCATATCCACAGCGTGAAGCGCTTTTAGAAGAGGCATTTTATAATCTAGTGACTCACCCGTATATGAAATAAAAATGGTTGGAATACAAAGTGTTTTTCCAATAACAAATGCAGGTGACGATGGGTCCCATGCGGTATATCCTCTTGCTTCAAATGTATTTCTAATTCCTCCATTCGGAAAAGAAGAAGCATCAGGTTCTTGTTGAACTAACATTTCCCCATCAAATCGTTCGATTGCTTTTCCTGGACCAATTGGTTTAAAAAAGGCATCGTGCTTCTCGGCTGTTGCGCCTGTTAAAGGTTGAAACCAATGCGTATAATGTGTTGCCCCTTTTGCTATAGACCAATCCTTCATGGAAGATGCTACTTGATCTGCATTTTTACGATCTAAACGCGTTCCATTAGTAATTGATTCCATCATCGATTTATATGTTTCAGCAGGCAAGTAT
>CAIUSK010000145.1 GCA_903901805.1 uncultured Flavobacteriales bacterium | reverse complement strand
ATTCTAATTTAACCGGTGGTCTTACTGTAGGGGGAGTAAATACCAAAGCAGGGATTGTTGGAGGAACGGATATCTCATTTACTTATCACAACGAAGATGCTCCAATTGGCAAAACAAAAGGTGCTTATACGTTTGCCACAACTATTAATAATATTGGAAATAAAGTAGCTTATTCTGAATTGTCTCAACGTGATTTTATTCCGATGAATTTAAAAATTGGTAATGCTTATAAAGCCAATTTCGATAAGTACAACTCCGTAACCTTCGCCTTAGATTTACAAAAACTATTAGTACCTACTCCTGCTTATTATGATGTGATTGATGGAACATACACCCTGATTTCTGGGCGATCAAATGATGTAGGTGTCGTTTCTGGAATGATTCAATCTTTTTATGATGCACCAGGCGCTCCATTAACAGATGCAGACGGAAAATACATTCAAAATAGCGATGGATCATATCAAGTTAAAAAAGGATCAAAACTAGTAGAAGAACTAACCGAAATCAATATTGCGGGAGGATTAGAGTGGTGGTACAACAATGTTCTTGCCGTTAGAGGAGGTGTTTTTTATGAAAACAGAAACAAAGGAAATAGACAATTCATAAATATTGGCGCAAGCTTTAAATATAACATGTTTGGTATTGATTTTTCATACCTAGCTTCAATTAGTGGTAGACAAAGTCCATTAGCAAATACTTTGCGATTTACGCTTAGATTGAATTTAGATGGTGCTTCGGCATCCGCAAACAAAGGCGAATAATTCATGAAAATCAGGGTTGGTTTTGGCGTTGATGTTCATAGACTTTCAAAGGGATATGAGCTTTTCATAGGTGGCGTCAAGCTTGATTCAGAATTAGGTGCTGTTGGTCACTCAGATGCCGATGTTTTGCTACATGCTATTTGTGACGCTATTTTGGGTGCTGCCAACTTAAGAGATATTGGCTTTCATTTTTCAGATACAGATCCTAAATACAAAGGAATCGACTCCACTATTTTATTGACGGAGGTATACAAAAAAATCGTGGAAAAAGGATTTAAGGTTGAAAACTTGGACTGTACAGTGGTTTTAGAAAAACCGAAAGTAAATCCCCACATTCCATTCATGCAAGAAATCATTTCTCGGATATTAGAAATCGATAAGGATGCCGTTTCAATAAAAGCTACAACACATGAACAAGTTGATTCTTTTGGTGAAAGCAAAGCTATTAAGGCTTACGCTACATGCCTATTAATGGGCTGAACAGATTTTATTCTTGATCCAAAATTTTCAAATTCGCAAATTGCAAGAGTAAATTCTTTATTCCGTGATGCGGAAAAAAAATAGTTGCTTTTTGGTTGGAATCTACACCCTCTATTTTTGTTATCTTCCCTTTCCCAAAACGACTATGCTCAACATTTTGACCAACCATAAATTTTTGTAAAGTCTCTCCCCCTCTTTGCTCTTTTAGTTCATTAATTGACTTTAAATTACCTGACGTACCCATTGGTTTATTCAATCCACCTGAGAAAGGACGCTCTTGCCTTGAAATGCCCATGCCCAATGACCGACCTTGGCCTCTTTGGGGGGTATCAAAATGAAGAAACTGCGCATCAATTTCATCGATAAAACGACTAGGTTCTGAGGTGATTAATTGACCCCAAGTAAATCTTGAAGCCGCATAAGAAAGTGT
>CAIUSK010000144.1 GCA_903901805.1 uncultured Flavobacteriales bacterium | reverse complement strand
GTTCGCTAATTACTCCCATCGAACAAACAATTCTTACCTTTGTTTACTAAATTTAGCTCGTTATGTCATATTGTTTGGATTTATTGAACCGCAAGCGCGTTCCCACGTTGGAAGTTATCATTGGCCAGTTGAAAATGGGGGCGGGAAATCCAATTCGATTACAGTCCATGACTACAACTGACACCATGGATACCGAAAAATCGGTTGAGCAATCCATTCGGATGATTGAAGCGGGTTGCGAGCTGGTTCGGTTGACTGCTCCAAGTAAAAATGAAGCAGAAAACATGGGTGTTATTCGGCAGGCACTTCACGACAGAGGATATTTTGCGCCACTCGTTGCAGATATTCATTTTACACCCAATGCGGCTGAAATTGCTGCAAAATTGGTCGAAAAAGTACGGGTGAATCCTGGAAATTACGCGGATAAAAAGAAATTTGAGGAAATCGATTATACGGACGATACTTACCAAGCTGAGTTAGAACGAATAGAAGCGAAATTTACACCGCTCGTTTTATTGTGCAAAGAAAACAATACAGCTATGCGGATTGGCACAAATCACGGTTCGCTTTCTGATCGGATTTTGAGTCGATATGGAGATACACCGGAAGGAATGGTTGAATCCGCATTTGAGTTCATCCGCATTTGTGAAAAACACCAGTATTTTAACCTAACCATTTCCATGAAGGCCAGCAATACCTTGGTTATGGTACAAGCTTACCGTTTGTTGGTTTCCAAAATGTTGGAAAATGGTCGCTGCTATCCATTGCATTTAGGGGTTACTGAAGCGGGAGATGGAGAAGATGGACGTATCAAGTCAGCGGTTGGAATTGGAGCACTGTTAGAAGATGGAATAGGGGATACCATTCGCGTTTCCTTGACAGAAGAACCAGAGTTTGAAATTCCTGTTGCGCGAAAATTAGCTGAGAAATTTGATGCGGCTCAGGATTTTTTAATTTCAGATAAAATTACTTCACTACCTTACAATCCTTTTTCTTATTCGCGCAGAAAAACGAACGAAATTCATAACATCGGTGGAAAGCACGTTCCAGTAGTAGTGGCAGATTTGTCTGAAAAACAAACAATTACTCCAGCAAATTTTTATGGTTTTGGATACAATTATTCGATTCAATTAGATAAATGGAATTTGCAGGATTTAGCCGCTGATTACGTATATATTGGTCAAAACACACTTGATTTTGAGGTTCCAGGAACCTTAGGTGTAATTGTGGATTTCTCCTCATGGACCGAAAACCACGCTTCAAAACCAGGTTATTTTCCTTTGGTGAAAGCAGATCACTTGAGCGAATTGGATAAAAACCAACGCATTTTTTTAGAAATTGAATGTACTGATTCGATACCTGAAAACGTGCAAGATTTCCCTAACCTTATTTTGGTTTTAAAAACCGATTATTCCAACAAAACTCAACTTTTCAGGAAGGGGTATATTGATTTACTATCACGTCAGTTGGAAATACCTGTGGTGTTGAAAGTGGAGAATTTCTCATCGGACAATGAAACGTTTCAACTTTATGTTTCGAGTGATTGTGGTTCGTTATTCATTGATGGCTTTGGGGATGGCTTGTGGTTGAAAGGCACTCAGCCGATGACAGTAATCAATTCTACTGCGTTTGGAATTCTTCAAGCAACCCGAACCCGCATTTCTAAAACAGAATATATTTCCTGTCCTTCTTGCGGCAGAACTTTGTTTGATTTGCAAGAAACAACTGCGAAAATTCGAGAACGAACTTCTCATTTGAAAGGAATTAAGATCGGAATTATGGGCTGTATCGTGAATGGTCCGGGCGAAATGGCCGATGCAGATTATGGGTATGTTGGTACAGGCCCAGGTAAAATACATCTCTACAAAGAAAAAACCGTTGTCCGTAAAAATGTTCCGGAAGACCAAGCCGTTCAAGCTTTGATTGACCTCATCCAAGAACATGGAGATTGGGTGGAGCGTGTTTAATCAAGCATTATTTTCCAATACATTCATAACCCATGACGTACCAGTATTTTTGGTGTAGGTACCTAAAGTAGCATGTAATTTTTCCCGTTCAGGTTCCAAGCAAAAAAAACTCCGTGTAGCTGTTTCTGTGCTCAAACGTGTGTGGTATTCGTTTTGAAAATAGGAAGACTGTATGGTGAGCGGTGGATTAATTTCTTGATTTTCTGTGGCTATATATCGAAAGTAAACTAACTGAACGATTAATTCACCCATAGATTGAACCTCACTTTGCTTATAGACGAATGAAATAAACGTTTTAAATGTTTCGTGCTTCATCGCTTGGTTGAGTTGATGGCTGAATGCTAGGGCTTTCAATACGCGCGCTAGAATCCAAGCTTGAGCATGCATTTCCATTGGTGCTGAAACAGCAAGCATTTCTTCAAGGATGGAGCTTGTTTTTTGATGGTTGTGCTTGGACAAATGGAATTGAACCAAGATTTTCGTTTCAAAAACCCGTGAAATTTCGTGGAAATGCAAGGCAGAAATACTCAAATTTACAGTTTCCTTGTTGAAATTAACTATCCAATTCGGATCTATTTTTTTTCCGTGATAGGAAGCATTGGCAATTAAAAAACAATAGTAAAACAGCCGATTATTTTCAGTGGTAACGTGCTTTAAATAAAGAGCATTGAGGGTTGTACTGAAGTAATTTTTTGGATCATCCTCATCTACAAAGCGTTCAAAAAATAGCCTTCGTCCGTTGCTTGTTTTTATCAGTAAGGTCAATAATTCCTTTTGATTCAACGAATGCCGCACCAAATATCCCACTAAATGAGCTAGTTTTTCAATTTTTTCATGGTCAAAGTTGATACAATCCAGATGATGTTCTATTTCTTGATGATCCATGAGTTGAATCGCCATTTCAAAGCGTTGAATGGAGCAAAGCGGATCAAAAAAAAGACCAATATCACTCAGTAAACTACGCTGATGGGTGCGGTCCACATAGCTTCGGTATGCATCGAAATGGTCAAACCCCAAATAATTGCAGATGAGTTGAAGCGTAGATGGGTAGACTTTTCGGCGGGGAATAAACCCAAAAAAACGAGCTAGCGTGTGTGAAGAGATGGAGAATTTAGCCGATTCCATTGCCGCAGATAACAAAAGGGCATCCGAATAAGAGCGCATGGAAATACCCGATTTTTTTCGCAAATCGGACAAAATCATTGAATAATAAACGGATTGATAGAATTCCATACGCCCTAAATTACACATTTTGTTCAAACCCCCTGCTTCTTTAGTGTTGAAGATTAAGTTGCCGTAAGTTGCAGTTTTATTTACGGTTTATTATCAACAATTTTGAATCAATTAATTGAAGTGGTAGTTCACTAAAGTTAACTATAGTTTTTTGAAAATACACTTGAAGAATAAACAGATAATAATTTAATTTATATGATAGTAAAACCAAATATTTTAGCTCAATTGTTGTATTATGTAGGGAGTTATCAATTAATATTAGAAGATGGACAACTCAAAAGAGATTTAAAAACGTTATGGTTTTTTAAAAGAAAACACAAGTTTTTAAATTCTGATAAAATAATTGTTTTTGATACGGAAATTGGTCTGCTTGGAAATAAATTAATAACAGGTTACAAGGCTGGTGGTGCTGATGATAATACGTTGAAAATAGTAGGGTTAACTAAAAATGACCTTGGCAAAATAAAAGAGTATATCCAGCAAAATGGGGCTCAAATTCTACAAAACGAAGGTGCAATTTTGAAAACTTCCTTCCCATTATTTCAACCTGGGCGATGGTTATCTTACAGAGAAAGAATTTTAATTGGGGAAAAGGGTATTGGTCATGTGAAAAAAGGGTGGTTTAAAACAAGGCAATCATTTCTTCCATTTGAATCAATTAATATGTTTTGTTACAATGGTGTTTTGAATAAAGACATTCTTTTATTAGGTGATACAACAATCAGTTTAGTTGAGAAATTATCAAATGCCAACAATGATAAGTTAAAAAAAATTCTTCTCGAAAAAGGAGTAACTTCTACTCAAGGTCAAAAATATTTACCAGCTATTTTAAGTTTTAAAAGAGGCTTATCTCCAGACGTATTGATTACAACTGATAAAGGAATATTATATAAATCTAAAAAGTTAATCGGTGGTCAAACCAATATTTTCTTAGGGTATGATGAAATCACTAAATTTCAGAAACATGGTTGGTTGAAATTAGTTGCTCCAATTTCTATTGAAGGACGAAGAGTAGATGCAAGACAAGGTGAAGGGGGTAAAGTACTGATTCAAATTAATGGCGTTGCATTTTATAGGTGGTGTACGCTATTGTTTTTCAATGGATCACTGAAGGCAACCTTAAAATCGAAATGCAGATAAAAGTAAGTTAGAAGTATTTGTCGTTAAAACAGATTAGTTGGTAACCCAATAGTTACATATTCCGCTGCAAAGCCTCCTCTATCCTCGATAGGTGGGGCTTTTTAATTTCCTGACGAAAAAAAAGTGTTGTTGCATCTTTTTCGGAGAAAAATGCTATTTTTAACAACCTACTGATATAAAGTTCATTTTTTTTCTAATTAAAAATTATTGGCTCTGTGCTAATTTTGATTCTTTATTTGGTATTTATTCTTGTCTTTACTTTTCTTCAGAAGAAAGAATGGATGCATCCCGTATTCAAATCCAGTAAAAAAGTTTCTTGGCTGATTTCCGGTTTGTCGTTATACATGCTTTATCTGTCTGTAGATCAAGGTCAATTGTTGACCGGAATCATTGCGCAACATGGCATGCAAGGTTTGTGGATGGTGTGGGCGGGTTGGCTCGGAACCTTTGTCGTACCGCTCGTTTTTGCTCCCCTTTGGCAAAAAATGGATTTCATTACCGATAATCAGTTTTTGCTCTTTCGCTTCCCTGGAAAAAGTGGGCGCATCCTACATCTTTTTAGAGCTATCTATGTTGGAGGTTTGGTTGTGGCTTTGTTCCTGTGTTTTCATGTGCTTGGTTTTGCCCGTGTATTACAAACTTATTTTGATATAGACCCAAAACTTTCGCTTGCATTAACGGGTGTGGTATTATGCCTTTTTGCCCTGAAAAATGTGTTCCAACTAAAATTAAAAATGGATGCTTTTCATGCAGTGATTTATTTTTTTAGTGTTGTCGTGATTTTTTATTACTTGTGGAAAGTCAGTTCTGGTTGGAATGGCTTATTTGCCTTTTTTGATCAACAACCACATAAAAAACAACTTTTACCAGATTCAACAGATACAAGCGCTTGGTTTTCGTTAGTTGTTTTTCTTGGAGTTCAATGGTGGAGCAGTTACCTTTTTGATGGTGGTGGACCTGAAATGGCACGATATACCGCAGTGAAAGATAAAAAAAACGCAGTGCTTTCTGGTTTGGTTCCCATTGGGATATCGTTCGTTTTGAGTTTCTTCATAATAGCTCACATCTTGCTTGTTTTGGGTTTATCCTCCGATAACGGAAATCAAGAAATTCAATATATTGAACGCATTTTTGGCGTTGTTCCTGAAGCGCTGAAAAGTATTGTATTACTAGGTTTTTTTGGGATGTTTATAACCACTGCTGAATCGTATATGAATTGGGGCGCTTCCTTTTTAACGATGGACGCGTATAAAATCTACATACAACCCAAAGCCTCTGAAAAAAGAATTCGACTTGTTTCATTCACCTCCATGTTACTGTTATCTGTGGTAGCCATTGTTTTTGCCTGGCAAATTGAAAGCTTGCAAAGTTTGGTGAAAATTACTTTTTCTATGGCCGCAGGTGTCGCTCCGGTTTATATTCTGCGTTGGATCTGGTTTCGGATCAATGCGTGGTCCCAGCTGAGCGCCATGTTAAGTTCAGCTCTTTTAACGATGCTTTATCCAAATTTTCACGAATTCACATTACTTAAAGATTTCCCGATGGAAGAATCCCGCGTATTGGTCGTGACTATTTTAACCACGCTAATTTGGTTCCTTGTAACCTTTATTACTCCGAATCAACAACAAGAAGTACGATTAAAGATGATTCCAATTCTAGAAAGTCGAAAAGTGTTTGTAAAGCGTTTTGCAAGCGCACTAATTCTTGGCTTGATTTTACTTGTAATAACTGCAGTATGTTGGTGGTGGATATTGAGCTGAATTATTTTATAAATCTCCAAACAACATTTAAAATCTAATTGCTAGTTGTGAAAGGTCATTACCTCAACATATCTTTCTTTTCATTTCAAAATTCCTACCTTTGTCAAAAAATACACGATGCTATTATCAATGACTGGTTTTGGAAAAACGAATGGAGTATTTGGAGCCAAAAAGGTTTCAGTAGAAATTCGTTCATTGAATAGTAAGTCATTGGATCTAAACCTCAAGTTTGTTGGCCCATACAAAGAATTTGAATCAGAAATTCGCAAAATTGTTGCAGAGCAATTGGATAGAGGTAAAATAGACGTTGGTGTTTATTTAGAAAGTGCAGGTTCTATAGATGCAGGAACGATAAATACAGAGTTAGCTGTCCATTATTTCAATCAAATAAAAATATTGAATGAACAATTAGGAAATCAACCAGCTGATTATTTATCATTGATTTTAAGGATGCCTGATGTAGTTAGCAATCAAGCTATTGAAGTTTCTGAAGAAGAAAAAATGTGGGTGCTAGATTTGCTAAGTCAAACATGTTTAGCGCTAAATAAGTTCCGTAAACAAGAAGGAGAGGTACTTGAACAAGATTTAACCGATCGAATTTTAGCAATTAAAAAAGGTTTGCAGGAGATACCGCAATATGAGGCTGAGCGCATAAAAACGGTTAAAGAACGGATTCAAAAAGGGTTACAAGATTTAGCTCATGCTTCAGTGGATCAAAATCGCTTGGAACAAGAAATGATTTTCTACATTGAAAAAATGGATGTTTCTGAAGAAAAAATCAGATTGTTGAATCATTTAGATTACTTTCTTGAAACAATGAAATTACCATTGTCTGGTAAAAAATTGGGTTTTATTGCTCAGGAAATTGGAAGAGAAATAAACACCTTGGGAAGTAAATCCAATCATGCTGCAATGCAAAAAATAGTTGTAGACATGAAAGATAATTTGGAGAAAATAAAAGAACAAGTTTTAAATACCTTGTAGAAATGATGGAGAATAAAGCAGGAAAGTGTATTATTTTTTCAGCTCCTTCAGGTGCAGGTAAAACAACAATCGTTCATCGATTATTAAATGAAATTAATTCGTTGGAGTTTTCTGTTTCAGCTTGTAGTCGTTTAGCTAGACCCAACGAAAAAAATGGCGAGGATTATTATTTTTTGGGTGTTGAAGAATTTCGAAAGAAAATCAACGAACAAGCTTTCGTAGAATGGGAGGAGGTGTATCCCAATAATTTTTATGGCACGCTAAAATCTGAAATTGAACGAATTTGGTCGAATAATAAAGTGGTTGTTTTTGATGTCGATGTGGTGGGAGGATTAAATTTGAAACACTTTTTTGGTTCAAATGCATTAGCTGTTTTTGTTCAGCCACCCTCTGTCGAGGTATTGGAAGAACGATTGAGATCACGTAAAACAGAAACTGACGAAAAAATTCACATGCGCATCAGTAAAGCAACTTTTGAAATTAATCGGGCGAAAGAATTTGATTATATCCTGGTAAATAATAATTTGGATGTGGCAGTGGAAGAAATTAAAGAACGCATTATACAATTCATTACAACATGAAAATAGGATTGTATTTCGGAACATATAACCCGATTCATGTTGGTCATTTAATTATTGCCAATTATATGGCTGATTATACGGAATTGGATCAGGTTTGGCTGGTTGTTACTCCTCAAAATCCGCTCAAAGAAAAATCGTCCTTATTGGCTGATTTCCACCGACTATCAATAGTGAAGGAAGCGATTGATGAAAACCCAAAATTACGTGTTTCAGACATTGAATTTAATTTATCAAAACCTAATTATACTGTAAATACATTAACGCATTTGCAGGAAAAATTTCCCGAACACGAATTCGCATTAATCATGGGTGAAGATAATTTGCGAACATTGCATAAATGGTTTAATTACGAAATCATCCTGAATAATCACATGATTTATGTTTATCCTCGAATTGTTGCGGAAGATGAAGACCCACAAACCAATGACTCAACTTCCCTTCGTAAACACCCGCATATTGTTTTTTGTAAAAACGCACCCGTAATGAACGTCTCAAGTACTTTTGTTCGACAAGGAATAAAAAAAGGAAAAGATGTACGTTATTTATTGACGGAACCGGTTTATAAGTACATCGAAGAGATGCATTTTTATAAAAACTAACCGGAAATAAAATTCTTAAGTAGCGTTAAGCCT
>CAIUSK010000143.1 GCA_903901805.1 uncultured Flavobacteriales bacterium | reverse complement strand
GATATCCCTAATGATTTTGATGCCTCAATCAAATACTTGCCCTTGGTTTCATTACTCATACCTGCCTTGTCTTTATTCCGATTGGCCAAATTTAATATTGATACGCGTCAAGCAGATAAATTTATTGGAGTTCCAACACCATTGTGCACACTCTTTTTTTTATTTTTCCCTTTGTATTTCTTGACACATTATTCGGCATGGAATCAGGAATTTACGAGTTGGTTTGGTTTCATTTTTAATCCCTATTTTGTAGCTTCGGTTTGTTTATTGTTTCCGATGCTGCTTGTTGCCGAAATACCACTTATGGCTATTAAGTTCAAACACTTCAAGTGGAAAGAAAATGAACATAAATATATATTGTTAATAAGTTCGGGAATAGTTATTCCTATTTTTCTTGTTTGGTCTATTCCAATCATATTACTTTTGTTTATCAGTTTGTCAATTATTGAGAATGCTGTTTTTAAAAAATCAAACACATGAAGTTTAAAGCCGAAATTGATGTAATGCCACTAGATGCATTATTAGATCCACAAGGAAAAGCTGTTACTAATTCAATGTCCAATATTGGTCTTTCTGAAATTGAAGGTGTCCGAATCGGTAAACACATAAGACTTTTTGTAGAGGCTGAAAATCAAGCCAATGCAGAACAAAAAGTTGATGAAGCTTGCAAGAAATTGTTAGCAAACCAAATTATGGAAAGCTATTCTTTCGTAGTCGTTTCAGCGTAATACCCTTACATGTTCGGTAATCAAATTGCTGGAACAATTTCATTTGAAGGAGATAGAAAATTTTCTTCCTTTGATCCAACTAATAACCGACCGAATAATATTGTTTTTCATGTTGCCACTGGTAAAGAAATTCAACTTGCATTAAAACAAGCAGATAATTCATTTTATCAGTTTTGTAATTCAACGCCTAAAGATCGGTCAATACTTTTGAACCTCATTGCTGAACAATTCAATGAAGGAAAACCAGAAATCTTAGGCGCATATTGTAAAGAATCGGGTCTTTCAATAGCTCGTTTTGAAGTCGAATTTAAGCGGACTTTGGATCAGTTACATATGTTTGCTGACTACCTACTACAATCATATAGTGAACTGATTTCTGAAACGCATTCAGAACAAGAAAAATCATTACCTCATTTGATAAAAAAGAGGATGGCGATGGGACCTGTGTTGGTTTTTGGCGCAAGTAATTTTCCGTTGGCCTATTCAACTCTTGGTGGAGACACTGTTTCTGCTTTAGCAGCGGGATGTCCAGTTATTGTAAAAGCTCATCCTTTTCATCCTGAAACTAGTTTTATTGTTGGTAAAGCAATTATATCAGCTATTAAAAAATCAACATTTCAACCTGGTATTTTCTCTCAACTGTTTGACGATCAATTCGAAGTAGCTCAAGAACTCATACTAGACAATCGAATTAAGGCAGTTGGTTTCACAGGGAGTTATTTGGGCGGAAAATCACTTTTTGAATTAGCGAATTCAAGACCACAACCAATTCCTGTTTTTGCAGAAATGGGAAGTAGTAATCCTGTTTTTGTATTTCCGGAATCATTAGAGGAAAAATGCGAAGAATGGACAACACTTTTTTCAAAATCAATCACAAATGATGCTGGTCAGTTTTGTACAAAACCGGGATTATTCTTTGTTCCCCAAACAGAAAACGGGAAATCATTTGTACTTAAATTAACAGAAAAGTTGATCAAGGAGCCTTCATTTACAATGCTTCACCCATCAATTCATGCAAGTTTTGAAGCAAAAAAGAAAGAGCTAATTGGGTTATCCACCGGCGAATTAATTGAAAAATCCGGCAAATTAGAGGGATTACAAGGCAGACAAGGATTGTTCATTACAAATACGCCTGAATTTCTTCAAAACAAAGCTTTAGAAAAAGAAGTTTTTGGTCCTTTTGCAGTAATTATTTACTACGAATCCATGCTTGAACTTAATGCTTGTACACAAGAACTACTCGGACAATTAACTGCAACTATTTTGGCATCAGAAGAAGAAGTTAATGCGCATGAACCATTTATTTTTTTACTTAAGCAACGAGCGGGAAGATTGATTTTTAATGGTGTTCCAACAGGAGTTCGCGTTTGCCAAAGCATGCATCATGGTGGTCCTTTCCCTGCTTCATCTGATTCTAGATTTACAGCAGTTGGAACGGACAGCATTTTACGATTTACGCGTCCGATAGTCTATCAAGGTAATTGTTGAATTTCAGTGGAAATAACCTTCCAAACTTCTTCAGCCGTTTGATCCCAGGAAAATAGCTTGGATCGATTTAATCCATTTTCACTAAGACGAGCACGTAAATCACCATCAAGAAACAAATTCTTCATTCCATCAGCAATTTGATCTTCATCAAAAGGATCACAATAAATTGCTGCGTCACCAGCTATTTCCGGCAAACTCGTTCTATCCCCAGATAGAATTGGAACCCCGCAACGCATAGCTTCTACCAGAGGGATCCCAAACCCCTCAAAATAAGGAACATAGGTCAAGGCAAGGGCAGAAGAAACATATTTACCTAATTCCTCTTGGGATAAATGACCGGTAAAACGAATTTTGGAATTCATTGATTCCTGAATTTCAATTCGTTGACCTTTCCACATGGGCTGTCCCACAATAACTAGATCTATATGGGGGGAATTATTCTCTTTTTGAAATTTGGTAAATGCATTTATTAAGCGTTGTACATTTTTTCGAGGATGAATAGATCCAACAAATACAAAATAATCACCTAATCCATTTTGGGATAAAAATTGGTCCTTATCCAGTTTGGAAATAGGAAAGAAACATTCTGATGCGCCGTTCCAGGCTACAGTAATTTTAGATTCATCAACCCCATATGTTTCAGAAATATCACACTTGGAGGAGGAAGAAACAGTAATTATTTTAATGGATTTCGCCGCGAACTTGGGAAAAAATGTCCGATAATACCAACGAAATAACCAAGGTAAATCAGCCGGGAAATGTTCAAAATTTAAATCGTGAATTACATGAATCTGAGGTATGTTAGAAAATAAAGATAAAGAGCCATCCGGTGAAAAAAGTAAATCAATCTTGTGTTTTTTCATTGCTTTTCGCAAACTAAACTCAAACCAAATTAAATATAGAAAAGGGTGTCTTGCGGGAGGACCAATAACAACTTCAGTGGCATTTTCACCAAAATGGAATTTAGGATCTACTGGTCTATCAAAAAAAAGTACAAATGAATGCTCGGGATGATTTTGAACGATTCGTTTAACCACTTCATAAGTATACCAACCAAAACCCTCCATTTTATTGGAAAGTAAAAATCGGGTATTAATTCCTATTTTCAATGATTATTTGCGGGTAATTTCGTTTGAATAGCATGTAAAACTCCATCCCACAAATGAATGCGCATTTTTAATGCTTCAACCGAAACAAGTGTTGCTTCTTTCCATTTTTGTTCATCTGTTCCACATAATTCTTCCATCATATTCAAAGCCATTGGACCATGTTCACCCCCATCTACTTCAATATGTCTTTCTAGGTAATACCTTAATTTAGAAAACGAATTTCCTGTCTCCTTTTCAATTGATTTAACAATTTCAATGAACATGCTAGGGATTAAGTCTTCACGACCAAAGGTAAACAAGGCGGCTAACTTATGTAATTCGTTTTGACGAATAGCACCAAAAGTGAATTGTACAAAATCCTTTGTATTTTCTTGAATCGATACGGCTTGTAATTCTATATTCAAATTAGAACTGACACAAGAATCCATAAAATTTAAAATGGGTTGAGTATTTGCACCTATTTGAGACATCGCTTCAATATAAAGTTCAAAATGACTTGCTGCTTTACCTTCGGCATCAACATCACTTTCTTCACCCAACACTATTTCATTGATTAACCTTCTCGTAGCTGGATTTCCTATTGGGATCCAGGGAAGTTCGACACAAGTCAATCCACGCTGAAGCGATTTTAACAAACTCATAAAATCCCATACTGCAAAAACATGCTCTTGCATAAAAATCCTCAAAGCATCTACAGAATTAAGCCTTGAATACAATGGGTGATTGATTAATTGAGTGCGATACCCTTCAATTTCAGATTCCAATTTTTGTAATTCCGGACTCATTTAACTTAATTTGATTCCTAGTTCTTTCATTTGAGTATCATCAATCATCGAAGGAGCGTCAATCATTGTATCTCGACCACTATTGTTTTTTGGGAATGCAATGTAATCTCGAATTGATTCAGAACCACCCATAGTTGCCACCAATCTATCCAAACCAAAAGCTAGTCCACCGTGAGGAGGGGCTCCAAATTCAAATGCATTCATTAAAAAGCCAAATTGTTCCTGAGCTTGTTCAGGTGTAAAACCTAATAAATCAAACATTTTGGCCTGTAAGTCCTTATTGTGAATTCGAATAGAGCCTCCACCAAGTTCAACGCCATTCATTGCTAAATCATATGCGTTTGCTCTTACCTTACCTGGATCGGTAGCAAGCATTTCAAAATCTTCAGGCTTTGGAGAGGTAAAAGGATGGTGCATTGCATGCCATCTATTTGAATTATCGTCCCATTCTAACAAAGGAAAATCAACTACCCATAACGGTTTAAATTCGGTTGGTTTTCTTAAACCCAATAAATTACCTAAATGCAAACGTAATTCATTTAACTGCTTTCGAGTTTTATCTAAATCTCCGCACAAAAGCAAAAGTAAATCACCTGGTTTCATTCCGGTTTGAACCGCCCATTTTTCTAATTCCGAAGAATCATAAAATTTATCGACGGAAGATTTTAACGTACCATCAGAATTATACCGAAGGTAAACCAATCCTTTTGCGCCTATCTGCGGACGTTTAACCCATTCCGTTAATTCATCTAATTGTTTACGCGTGAAATCGGCTGCATTTTCAACGTTAATTGCCAATACACTTGGTGCGCTATCAAATACTACAAACCCTTTTCCCTGAGTCAGAGAGGTTAAATCTTGAAATTCCATTCCGAAACGAATATCTGGCTTATCAGATCCATATTTCTCCATGGCCTCTGCGTATGTCATTCGTGGAAAAGCACCTTCAAAGTCAACATCTAATACGGATTTAAAAACATGTTTGATTAACCCTTCAAATGTTTGCAGTATATCCTCCTGTTCCACAAAAGACATTTCACAATCAATTTGCGTAAACTCTGGCTGTCTATCTGCGCGTAAATCTTCGTCTCTAAAGCATTTAACAATTTGATAGTAACGATCAATCCCAGAAACCATCAATAATTGCTTAAACGTTTGCGGAGATTGCGGAAGCGCATAGAATTGACCCTGATTCATCCTACTTGGCACAACAAAATCTCTAGCACCTTCTGGAGTTGATTTAATCAATACAGGAGTTTCTACGTCCATAAAGTGTTGGGAATCCAAATATTTGCGCGTTTCAAGAGCAACTTTATTCCTTAAAAACAATTTTTGTTGAACAGGATTTCTTCGTAAATCTAAATAACGATATTGCATCCGTAACTCATCGCCTCCATCAGTTTCATCTTCAATCGTGAATGGTGGAGTTTTAGCTGCATTTAATACGCGAAGCTCCTGAACCATGATTTCTATTTCTCCAGTTGGAATGTTTAAATTCTTACTAGAACGTTCGATAACGATTCCTTTTGCTTGAATTACAAACTCTCGACCCAATTTTCGTGCGCTCTCACAAAGTGAGGAGTCTGCATCCATATTAAAGACTAATTGAACAATGCCGTATCTATCGCGTAAATCGATAAATGTCATTCCCCCCAGGTCTCGGGACTTTTGAACCCAACCTGAAACCGTTATTTCTCTGGTGACATCAGTCAATCGAATTTCTCCACACGTATGCGTTCTGTACATAATCTAAATTTGAACTACAAAAATAGAAAAACAAAGCCGTTAGGAAAACCTTTAGGAGAAAGAAGATAAAAATTATTAAAGAATCAGAGAGTTATTTTTCCTTTTCTTTTAAAATTTGCTTACGCAAAGCCTCCATAACCTCATCAACTGATTCTTCGAATGTCTTGCATTGTTTCTTTGCAAAAAGTTCTTTACCCGGAATCAGTACTTTTATTTCAGCAATTTTATTTTCCTTTTCTTTATTTTTATCAAGGCGTAAAAACACTTCCGATGAAATTGCCTTATGGTTAAAAAGTTCTAGTTTTTGAACTCGTTCTTGAATAAAATCCAATAACTTTTGATCTGCTTTAAAATGAATTGAATGAACTTTTGTTTCCATCTTGTTTAATTTTTATCACCCCGCGGGTGGGCTTGTGAATATATACTTGTCAATTGTGCAAACGAATTATGGGTATATACTTGAGTGGCGGATAAATTCGCATGTCCAAGTAAATCTTTCAGTGTTTCTAATCCAGTTCCTCTATTGAGCATATGCGTTGCAAAAGTATGTCTTAGAACATGAGGACTTTTTTTATCCAAATTTGTTGCTATACTAAGGTATTGATTTATTCTACGGTATACAAGCATAGGATACATTTTTTTACCGAATTTCAATGAAAACACATAAGGGCTATCACCGTACAAATTATTTTTTTGAGTCAAATATGTTTGCATAAGATTAGATAAATCAGTAGAAATTGGAATTATTCTTTCTTTATTTCTTTTACCAATTACCTTAATGGAATCACTTGTAATATTGGTAACGTATAATTCAATCAATTCATTTAAACGAATTCCTGTTTGATACAATATTTCAAACATCAATCTATCCCTCAACCCTTCTATTGAATCAGTAAATAATAACCCCAGTTTCTCAGGATGCAACTCGGATTCTTTTGCAAAAGCGGGTAATCGTTTTTCGTTTTTTGGACCTTGAATCTTACTCATTGGATTAGTTGTAACTAACCCTTCTTTTCTTAACCATTTATAAAAGGTTCTTAATGAAGCCAATTTCCGGTTAATCGACTTTGCCTTCATGTTACCTTCAAAAAGCTGTACGATCCAACCTCGGATAAAAGAAGAGCTGAACCCACCAAAATCATCTAAACTCTTTATGGATGCGTACTCAAAAAACTGAGCTAAATCTTGCTCATACGCAAGGATGGTATGAGGAGAATATCGTTTTTCAACCGTTAAATATCCAATGAAATTATTGAGCATAAAAAAAGGAGCCTAAAGCTCCTTATAATACGTATAATAATAACAAATGTTACTGTTCAGCTGAAATTAAATGCTGTTTGTAAGCAGCACGAATATTTTGTTGTCTTTTAGTCACTGAAGGTTTAAGAAATTCTTTTCGAGCACGAAGTTGTTTCATAACATTCGTTTTTTCGAATTTCTTTTTATACTTTTTCAACGCTTTTTCAATGTTTTCGCCTTCTTTTATTGGAATAATCAACATACAAATTCTTTTTTATAATTGTTTAAGGGCTGCAAATATAAGATAATACTATTTGAAATACAAATTATTTTAATATTTCTCGAGAAATAACTATTTTTTGAATTTCGGAAGTTCCTTCACCAATTGTCATGAGCTTAGAATCACGCAAAAATTTCTCGGCAGGATATTCTTTTGTGTACCCATAGCCACCCATTATTTGAACAGCTTCATTACCACATTTTACCGCAACCTCAGACGCAAAATACTTGGCAAATGCTCCTTGTTTCGTTAATGGTTGTTTTTTGTTTTTTAGATCTGCCGCTTGAAAAGTTAATAATTCCGCTGCTTTCACTTCGGTTGCCATATCAGCAAGTTTAAATGAAATAGCCTGAAAATATGCTATTGGCTGACCAAATTGCTCGCGTTCTTTAGCGTATTTCACTGAAGCCTCAAATGCTCCTCTTGCAATTCCACAACTTAGTGCTGCAATTGAAATTCGACCACCGTCTAATATTTGCATGGCTTGCTTAAAACCCATTCCTTCTTCACCAATTACATTTTCTTGAGGAACCCGAACATTATCAAAAATCAACTCTGCCGTTTCACTTGCTCTAACGCCTAATTTATCTTTTATTTTTACTGCTGAAAATCCAGGTGTGTCTTTTTCTATAATAAATGCAGTGATTCCATTGCTATCCAATAGATTACCAGTACGAATCAAAACAACAGCCACATCTCCTGATAAGCCGTGTGTTATCCAGTTTTTTGAACCAGTGATAACCCATTCATTCCCTTCCTTAACCGCAGT
>CAIUSK010000142.1 GCA_903901805.1 uncultured Flavobacteriales bacterium | reverse complement strand
TGAAAAAATCTAAGTTATTTTTGAAAGGATAGAATATCGAAAACAAATTGGGCTAAAACCCTTCCAACAATTCGATCATCGCCAACTTGAATAACTGAACCTTCGGGAAAATGAAAATAACCCACTTGCTTACTTAACAAGCATTCTCGGATATAGTGCCGAGCATCGTTAATCGTAAATCCAATTGGGCTCATAGCAGAACTAGGAACATTGGCTAAGCAATCCAAATCTAATTCTACCCCAACAAATTTCTCATGAGTTACAGCAGAGAGATACTTTATAAGGTCTAACAAAAACTGATTAGGATTAAAGACATACTCATCAAAGTACCCAAATTGCACGTTGTTTTTCAGTAAAAAATGGATGGTCTGTTGGTTATTAAACGCTTTGTGTAATCCAAAAACACCATAGGATGCCAGTAGTTTTTGATCCATAGCATAAGAAAATGGATTACCGCTGTGCCTACCTTCCAATCCTCTACAGTCAGCATGAGCATCCATGTTAATAACAGCTAGAGATTTATTATTTTGAGCAAATGCCTGAATAATAGGAAAAGCATTGTTATGTCCTCCTCCAATAATGATTGGGATTTTTCCAAGTTCAATTATTGGCTTCAGTATTTCCGTAACAAATTCATCCAGTTCAACCACCCAATTTCTAGCTTCTTCAATTGTGGTAAAGGAACTCTCACATGAGATTTCACCCGCAATTGCAATCGATAGTGGTAGAAGATTCGAAGTTAACTGCATATTAGAAAAAACATTCAAGAATGCATCAAATGCTTTTTCACAACCTGGTCTACCATAATTGGCTTGAGGTCCAATACTTTCGCTAATCCCAAGAAGAACATACTGAACGGAGGAATCTTTCCAATTTAGAGGAAGGCAATCCCCTACTCGATTCTCGCCGATTCTTGATTGTGTTAGTCGGGCTACTTTATCAGAAATATCCGATCGAAAGGTAAAATGATTATGCTGACTAGTTTTCATTTGTAATAACATGTAAAATATTCTCCGGTGCTTTTATTGGACGCATAGTTTCCTTTGAAACAAAGACTAGGGTTGTGGTAGCATGAGCAACAACAGCATCATTTTCATTTAAAATTCGATAATCAAATAAAATACGAGTGCCTTTCACAGATACAATGGAAGTTTCAATTGTTAATAGGTCATCATATTTCGCAGGAATTAAGTACTTAATTTGAAAATCCAAAACGGGTAACAATATTCCATTTTCCTCCATCTCTTTATATCTAAAACCAAGATTTCTCAAGGCTTCCACCCTTCCAATTTCTAGAAATTGAGCATAATTCCCATAGTAACAATAACCCATTTGATCTGTTTCGCTGTAGCGCACCCTAATCTGAGTAAAAAATGTACGGTCAATCATATTAAACAACTAATTATACTTGTAAAACTACTTTAATTTTAGTAAATTCGTGAAAAAGATTCAAAAGAGATTTACAACACTATTTTTTCAAAAAACCTTATACAAGTAAAACTTTTCAAAAAATCAATAGGTAAGCGATTTTTTTTTTCACTTTTTTATGTAAATATTTGTTGTCCGATTCAAGAGAAGCATATTCTTGTATTATTTAATGTTTTAGTATTAATTTTTTTAGGTATTTATAATGAGTAATCACGATCAAGTATGGGACGCATGTTTAAAAGTTATTAAAGATAACATTCCGTTACAAGCATTCAAAACTTGGTTTGATCCGATCGTTCCCGTACGTTTAGAAAACAACATATTAACAATTCAGGTACCCTCTCATTTTTTTTATGAGTGGTTGGAAGAGAATTACATTGTTTTATTGAAAAAGGTAATTAAAAAAGAACTTGGAAGCGAAGGCACATTGGAATATAGTATTGTTATGGAAAATAACAGCACTAAATCTACTCCTTACACGGTTAAATTACCTGCACTTAGATCGAACTCATTAAAAAACACTCCCTTAAACGTTCCCATTCAAGCTACAGAAAATCAAATTAGGAATCCATTTATCATTCCTGGATTGAAAAAAGTGAATATCGAATCTAATTTAAATCATTCGTGGAACTTTGAAAATTTTGTGGAGGGTGACTGTAATCGATTAGCGAGAGCATCCGGTTATGCCGTTGCAAACAAACCAGGAGGAACCGCATTTAACCCTTTATTGATTTATGGAGGCGTTGGACTAGGAAAATCTCATTTGGCTAATGCTATTGGGATTGAGATTAAGGAACAATTTCCAACGAAAACTGTGCTCTATGTACAGTCAGAAAAATTTGCTCATCAGTTTATAGACGCGATAAAAAATCAAACAACCAATGATTTTATACATTTCTACCAAATGGTGGATGTATTAATTATTGACGACGTACAATTCTTCTCCGGAAAAGAGAAAACGCAAGATGTTTTCTTCAGTATATTCAATCACTTGCACCAAAATGGAAAGCAAATTATCTTAACTTCAGATAAAGCTCCGGTTGAAATGCAAGGTATGGAGCAACGTTTACTTTCACGATTTAAGTGGGGACTTTCTGCAGATCTAACCACTCCAGATCTTGAAACGCGTATTGCTATTCTAGAAAAGAAAATGTACTTGAATGGAATTGAACTTCCTAAAGATGTTGTTGAATACCTGGCTTATTCGATCAATACCAACATGCGTGAAATGGAAGGAGCATTCAATACCTTGCTCGCTCAAGCTTCATTGAACAAAAAAGCTATCACCATGGAGCTTGCACGACTTATGGTAGATAAGTTTGTAAAAAACACAGCACGTGAAGTGTCCATTGAATATATTCAAAAAGTGGTATGCGATTATTTCGATTTACCAATAGAAATGCTCAAGTCAAAAACAAGAAAGCGCGAAGTTGTTCAAGCAAGACAAATTTCGATGTATTTCTCAAAAAAGATGACAAAATCTTCGTTGGCTAACATTGGAGCTCATTGTGGAGGAAAAGATCATGCTACAGTGCTTCATGCGTGTAGAACAGTTGTCAATCTTTCTGAAACAGACAAACAATTTAGACTATACTTAGAGGAACTGGAGAAAAAATTGAGTATCCAATAAGCGAAGCTTCCTGTTCCATTGATTTATCAATCGATTACTGATAAAACTTCCTTAACCTTAAAAGAAAAAGGATCAAAGTTCATTGGGGTGGCATTTCCTTGTAATTCAATTGATTCATTTAAATCAGAATTAGCTGAAATTCAATTAGAATTTCCCAAAGCAACGCATTATTGTTATGGGTATCGTTTTTTTGGGCCACCTGTTTCCTTCAGAGCAAATGATGATGGCGAACCTACCAATTCAGCCGGAATCCCAATTCTTGGACAAATACAATCCTTCAATTTATTCGATATTGGAATTGTAGTTGTTAGGTATTATGGCGGAACAAAATTGGGTGTTGGAGGTTTGGTTCAAGCGTATAAAGGTGCAGCGAAATTAGTAATTGAAAATTCAATTATTTGCCACCAAGAGCCCACGAATGTCTTTAAAATTTCAGGGGATTTTCTTTCAATCTCACAACTATTATCGATGTTAAAAAAGCAAGAAATTAAAATTATTTCTCATAAATTGGTGGAGGAAGCTGAAATAAGCATTGAAATTTCCGAATCAAAATTCCCCGAAATAAAAACCATACTGAATCAATTCAATATTGAAGTAAAACCAGAATAAATGGAACTTTTCTAACGCATTTTCGTTACTTTTACAAAAATATATTTTATGGTAAATTTTCTAGCACATACACACTCTGGACTTCGTTGGGTGGTTCTTGGTTTAATGATTTATGCACTTCTAAATGCCTTTCGCAAAAAAGAAACATATGAAAAAAGTGATCGACTATTAAATATGTTCACAATGGTTTCATTGCACATTCAGTTAGTACTTGGTCTTGTTCTCTACTTTATCTCATCAAAAGTTAGTTTTGTGGAGGGCTGGATGAAAAGTCCTTCATTGCGTTTTTATGGCATGGAACATATTTCATTGATGATTATTGCCATTATCCTCGTTACGATTGGACATGGTAAAGCTAAAAGAGCATCAGAATCAGCAAAAAAACACAGAACAATTGCTCTTTATTACAGCATCGCATTACTATTAATTTTAGCATCAATTCCATGGCCATTCAGAAACTTAGGAGCTGGTTGGTTCTAACATTTTTAGGTACTACTTTTTCAATTCTTTATTCGTGTGCCAGTGAAACTGAGAAATCCGAAGTAGAGAAACCAGTCTCACCGAAAGAAGAAGCAAAACAACTCTACACACTGCACTGTGCATCTTGTCATGGTATGGATGGTAAATTAGGTGGTTCAGGATCAAAAGATTTATCTAAATCAACCTTATCTGAAACAGCGATGATTGAAATAATCAGACATGGAAAAAATAACATGCCAGCTATGAAAGATATAATTAATGATTCCTCAAAAATCAAGAACTTAGCAGATTTTATTAAAACACTCCGAAATAAATGAGTACAGGTCATGTTACCGTTGATGAAGTAGAAGAAAGATGTGTTTTGGTAGGAGTAATTTCTGCTGACATGACAGAAGAGATTGCCTTGGATTATATTGATGAATTAGAGTTTTTAGCTACAACAGCAGGTGCAATAACCGTCACTCATTTTTTTCAAAAACTACCGTACCCAAATCCCAAAACATATGTTGGAACGGGGAAGTTAGCCGAAATTAAGCAATATATTGCCGATAATGACATCAATTTAGTCATATTTGATGATGAACTTTCTCCTTCACAATTACGCAATATCGAACGAGAATTGGAATGTAAAATCTTGGATCGAACCATATTGATTTTAGATATTTTTGCTAGTCGTGCCCGTACCTCTCATGCGAAGACTCAAGTTGAACTAGCTCAATTACAATATATGTTGCCTCGTTTAACCCGCATGTGGACACACTTGGAGCGACAAAAAGGAGGTATCGGAATGCGTGGGCCCGGTGAAACTCAAATTGAATCTGATCGGCGAATTATCAAAATGCGGATTGCTTTACTTAAGGAAAAACTGCGCGAAATAGATAAGCAAATGTTCGTTCAACGTAGTAATCGCGGACAATTGGTGAGAGTTGCTTTAGTTGGCTATACCAATGTTGGAAAAAGTACGCTGATGAATTTATTAGCAAAATCAGATGTTTTTGCAGAAAATAAATTATTTGCAACACTAGATACC
>CAIUSK010000141.1 GCA_903901805.1 uncultured Flavobacteriales bacterium | reverse complement strand
ATTTAATAACCTCTAAAAGAATATAAAGAAACCCAAAAAGAAAAACAATTAAAAAATTAGGCTATTACTAAAATCTTTAGTAATTTCAATTTATAACCTATTAATCTATGGATGATATTGTTTTATATGATATGAAATCTCCAAGAATTCCTAAAGATTGGAATTATAAGAAATCAGTAACTAAAATGAGGAAGTTAGTGGTTAGTTGGAAAAATATATCTGTTGAGATACTCCAAGAATTACATATAGCAAAAACCAAACTACTATCACAAGGTGTCAGGAACGACTTAGACCCAAATGGTGTGAAGTTGGGTTGGGAGAACTATCTTCGTGACACTGGTTTAAGTAAAGAAACAGTAAGAAGATGGTTAAGTAGATATAACCCAGAAACCAAACTTATTCTCCCTAAGGAATCAGAAGGGAATGGTAAATTAGAAACAAAAAACAATTGTCCGTGTTGTGGATATAAATGGTAATAGAAAATGAGTAATAAAAAGACATTAAAAGTAATTGAATTATTTGCAGGAGTTGGAGGATTTCGACTTGGATTAGAAGGTTATAATGGAAAATCTCCATCCTCTATGTACAAAAAAGATCTAAAGAATCTAGTAGACTACAAAATTGTATATAGTAATCAATGGGAACCTTCAACAAATAATCAACACGCATCATTGATTTATGAATCAAAATTCGGTAAAGAAGGTCATTTCAATTCTGATATCTCAGATTTAGATGTTAAACAATTAAAAGAAAAATGTGATGTATTAGTTGGTGGATTTCCTTGTCAGGATTATTCTGTTGCAAATTCATTGAGATCATCTAAAGGTTTATTAGGTAAAAAGGGAGTTTTATGGTGGCAAATTGAAAGGTTACTATCAGATTTAGGAAAAAAGAAACCAAAATATTTGATTTTAGAAAATGTTGATCGTCTACTAAAAAGTCCAGTGAATAATCGTGGAAGAGATTTCGCGGTTATGGTTGCATCATTAAATGACTTAGGATATACCGTTGAATGGAGAATCTTAAATGCTGCTGAATATGGATTTCCTCAAAGAAGAAGAAGAATATTTATAATTGGATATCTTGCGAATACCCCAATTGATAAACAAAGGAAGAAAAATAATCAAAAAGATTGGATCACCTCATTAGGAGTATTAGGTAAATCATTCCCTTGTGTAGAGAAAAATTCAAATACAGAATTCGTACTAACAGGAGATTTAGAAAAAATATCAAATACTACATTTTCAAAAAATGGGAAATCTTCATTCTATAATTCTGGTATTTCTATAAATCGAAAAGTGTATTCAATATATGTAAAAAAGGAAAAAGTTAAATGGAAAATGACCTTAGGTGATGTAATTGAGAAAAACATTAAAAAAATACCTGAAGAATTTTGGGTTGATGAAAAAGATCATAAAAAATGGAACGATGTTAAGGGTGCAAAACAAAAAGAAAGAACATCAAAATCTGGACATACATATATGTTCAGTGAAGGTAAAATGGAGACTTTAGATAGTTATGATAAACCTTCAAGAACAATTATAACATCTGAGGGTGGAAAAACTCCATCTAGGGTTAAACATTTAATTGAACAAGATGGTAAGTGGAGAAGATTAATACCAAGTGAATTAGAACAATTGAATATGTTTCCAAAAGATTTTACAAATTACAAGGATGTAAGTAATAATAAAAGAGCATTTTTAATGGGCAATGCTTTGGTTGTAGGATTAGTTGAGAAAATTGGAGAAACAATTGCTAGTTTCTTAAAATAACCTAATAATAAATAACATCTCTATCTACAATTTCAAAGGAAGTTGGCGGTTTTAATCCAATTAGTACTATTGGAGTTGTAACAATATTACTATATGGTTTAAAATATGATATGAATTTTTCAAAAGTTCCAACTGACCCATCAAATCCACCTTTTCTTTTCATATCATCATTCGCAGTTATAATTACCCCTAATTTAGTCTGAATATTCTTTTGAACATGATTTAACTCACTAGCTAAAACAGGTTTAATTATATTGTGTGCAATTGCCTCTCCATGATTGAAAGCTACTTCAATAGAAATATTATTTTTTGCAAAATCCAATCTCCATGCACTATTATTTGATGAATCATACGGTTCTTCTCTAAAAATAGGAGATTCAGCATTCCACTCTAATTCTGTTAAACGAACTTTAAGTAACTTATTAATTGATTCAGAAAGACTTTTAGTACTATTCCTAATCAATTTTCTTTCATTGAAATCTTTAATTAAATCCTCATCTGAGATACTATTTAAAACATTAATAATTTCTTTAAAATCATACCTAAAATCATCAACACCATCAACTAAAAGGTTTGAAAATCTGTGATAGTAAAAAGAATACTCCATTTTTGAAATTTGAACTAAATTTAGCGAAAACTTAGACTTGGGGCTAAATAATTTTATATCTCTATTTTGTGGATGTGGTGGTTCATCCTATGGTTATCGGAAAAGTGGATTTTCAGACCTATTAGGTATTGATTCAAACCCAATTAGTTGTGAATCTTACAAGTTAAATTTCCCTGAGTCTGAAGTTTGGAATAGAGATATAAAGAAAGTTTCACCAAAAGAGATACTATCAAATTTTCGTATATCAAAGGGAGATTTAGATCTTTTAGACAGTTCCCCTCCATGTCAAGGATTTTCAATTGCCGGTAAAAGAGAAGTACTAGATGTTAGAAACGAACTATTCCTTCATACTAAAAGATTCATTTTAGGATTACAACCTAAAGTAT
>CAIUSK010000140.1 GCA_903901805.1 uncultured Flavobacteriales bacterium | reverse complement strand
TTTCATTTTCTATTTTTTATTAATTGCGGCAGCGTCCAATTTCAATAATTCAACTACTACTTCACCTGTGATATCCATTCCACCTTTTGAGTAGAGCATATTTGATGCATCAATTACGTAATTCAATTTTTTTCTATCAGCCACAATATCTACCGCTTGTTTTACGCGATCAAAAATTGGTTGATTAAGCTCCTGAGCTCTAACTTGTAATTCATTTTGAACGGTTTGCTCTCTTTCTTGAATACGTTGTCCAAGATTCATCAAATTAGCTTCTCTTGATTTAATAATTGTAGGAGACAAGGTTGCTCTTTCGGCTTCAAGTTTAGCTCTTGTTTTTTCGTATTCTTCATACATACCGTTTAATTCTAATTTGAATTCATCTTCAATTTCTTTAATTTCTTTTAATGCAAGATCACGCGATGGCATTGTATCAAGTAATGATTGAGAATTAACGTGTGCTACTTTAGATTGTGAAATAGCAAGATTGGTTACAAAAAGTAGCGCTACTAAGGAAAGTGTTTTTTTCATTTTCTATTTTATTTATTTAACTGTTATACCCATTTCTTTTAAGACATCATTGCTGAGGTCAAATTTAGTTTCTGCATACACCAAATTACTTTGGTTGGCTTTATCAAAAACAAAAGAATACCCTTTTTTCTGTGCTACTTTTTGCATAGCATCAAAAACCTTATCTTGAATGGGTTTGATGAGTTCTTGTCTTTTTTGAAAGTAATCACCACTCACTCCAAATCGGGTTGTCTGCATTTGAATCGCGTCTTGCTCCAACTTTTTAATTCCAGCTCCTCTTTTATTTTTTTCCTCTTCAGGTAAAAGAACCTCTTCTTTTGCAAAGTTATCTTTTTTTCCTTTAAGCACTGCGTAAAGCTCTTCAATTTCTTTTGTCCAACGATCAGCCAACTTATCCAATTTCTCTTTTGAATCTTGGTAATCCGGCATTTTTTTCAAAATATAATCCGAATCAATATAAGCATATTTTTGCCCTATGGCAAACGATGTGCCAAAGAAAAATGCAACAAGAAAAAATATGGAACCAAAAAAAGTTTTATTTTTCATACTATTCATTTTATAACTCTCCTAAATTCATTCCAATCGTAAAAGTTAATTTAGGATAATACCCTTTAGTGCTAATGGATGAATCGGATGCTTTTCCAAATCCATCAGCCCAAAAATCGAGTTTATCAAATCCTAAACCATAATCTAAGCCAAGCATTCCAAACATGGGAAGAAATACGCGAATACCAACCCCGGCAGTCTTTTTAACATTAAAAGGGTTGAATTTCTGAAAGCTAGGAAAAGTATTTCCTCCTTCAGCAAATGCCATTGCATAAAATGTTGCAGATGGATTCAATGATATTGGATAGCGTAATTCTAAGGTGTATTTGGCAATAATTGGATCTCCACCATAGCTTGAGATTGTCTGGTCTTCGTACCCTCTCAGTGCTATAATTTCTCTACCACCAATTTGTCCAATACCCGTCAATCCGCTACCTCCCATAGTAAATCGATCGAATGGAGTAACTCCTTTGGCATTGTTATATGCACCCATAAATCCAAATCCAAATCGAGGCATCAAAATTAATTTTTTATTTGGAGACAACGGTAAATACCATTCTCCGGTAAATTTCACTTTGAAATATTCTAAGTACTTATATCTTTCTTGCGAAGTTGAATTAGAATAGTCTTTATCCTCAAATAACGAATATGGAAGGGTTCCTTTCATCGTTAAACTAAAATTGGAACCACTTTGCGGGTAAATAGGAGCACTCACTGAGCTTCGTTGAATCACATATTTAAAAGCAATATCATTGGCATATCCTTTTGGAAGGTTAGGGAAAACAGAATAGTTCATTACGTCGTAATACTGATAACTCAATTCATAGTAATTGGTGAAATAATCATCCGGCCATTTTAACCTGCGTTGTAATCCAATACCTGTTCCGGAAATGCCAACGCCAGAATATGAAGGATTACTTCTTAAAAATTTACCATTTGAAATAGCAGTATGGTTAATCCAATAGGAAAGTGAATTTGGTTTTTTGCCCCCTAACCAAGGTTCTGTAAAGGAGAAGGTATAACTTTGAAAAAAGCTACCATTAGATTGAGCTCGAATAGATAAACGTTGCCCGTCGCCGCCCGGTAAAGGAGACCAAGCATTTTTCTTGAAGAACTTTTTGGTGGAAAAATTATTAAATGTTAATCCCAAGGTTCCAATAATTCTTGGTCCCGTGCTGGCACTAGCACCTCCATATCCCCCTGAAAGTTCAATTTGATCTGAGGATTTTTCTTCCACTACGTATTCAATATCAACTGTTCCTTTTGTTGGGTTGGGTATAGGGTTTACTTGAAATGCTTGATCATTGAAGAAACCGAGTTGGGATAGTTCTCGTTGCGTTCGCATGATATCCGCTTTATTGAACAAGTCCCCTGGCTTAGTTCTAATTTCACGAATAATGACATGGTCGCTGGTTTTATTGTTTCCCCTGATAGTAATCGTTCCGTTTCGAGCTTCTTTGCCTTCAATTATTCTAATTTGGTAGTTTATTTGGTTGTTAGTCACATTCGTTTCTACCGGAAAAACATTGAAAAATAAATATCCACGATCCATGTAAAGAGATGATATATCTCTTCCTTCTGGACTACCGTTTAGTCGAGTTTCTAAGAGTGTTTTATTATATAAATCCCCTTTTTTAATCCCTAAAATTGTGTCCAAATAACTAGATCTATATTTGGTATTTCCCAACCATTCGATATTTCCAAAATAATATTTGTTTCCCTCGTTGATTTTTAACTGAATGACTAAATTCTTTTCATCAAGTTTAATTACAGTGTCGTATTCAATTACAGCATCTCTCAATCCTACTTTATTGAATTTAGTCAACAAGGTTTCCTTGTCTTTTTCGTAAGATGTTTCGGTAAATTTGGATCGTTTAAAAATGGTAAAAATTCCGCGTTGTTTTGTGTCTTTCATGGCCATTTTCAATTTCCAGGTAGGAATTGCTGTATTCCCTACAATATCAATGGATTTAATTCCGATTTTACTACCTTTCGCAACAGAAATTATAAAAAGTTCAGATTCGTTTATTAACGTGTCTTTTTCCCTGTTGATAGTAACTTTTACTCCGTAAAATCCTTTTTCCCTGAAATACCCACGAATTTTATTTTTGGTTTGAAAAACAAGATTTTCCGTGATTGTTTTCCCAGAAAACAAGGAGATTTCTTCTCTCAGTTTATCTGCGTCTCTTCGATTAACACCCCGAAACAAAAACCGGGATAGCTTAGGCCTAGGACTAACTTTTATTACAAAATATATAACTCCAGCAAGTTCTTTTTCAATATGAATTTGGATGTCTGAAAAAATCTCTTCCTTCCACAAGTTTTTGATTGCATTGGAAATCATTTCACCTGGGATTTTGATTTTTTCACCT
>CAIUSK010000139.1 GCA_903901805.1 uncultured Flavobacteriales bacterium | reverse complement strand
TTTTTTAAATACAGTAAAAATATTTTTAAGTATTTTTTGGTTTTATTGGATTTCTATTTCTTTAGGATTTAATTTATCAATACTGACAATTGGACTGTTAAGTTTAATAATGAGTATTTCGGTAATAATAAAGTTTACACCAGATAATTTGGGTTTAGCGCAAATAATATCTGCTATATTCATGGGTGCTATTGGTGAGAAACCAGAACAAGCAACATTGATTACCTTATTTGCAAGCGGAACAACAATTATTTTAATTTCTACTATTGGCATAATAGGAAATTTTTATTATTTTAAATCAATAAATTTCTTTGAATTGTTGAATTCAAATAACAATGAGGAAAATTTATAGGATCGTGACGTTCAATAAATTCTAAGATTTATTAATCCAAAGTTATGACGTATCTTCTTATTAATATTAAGTTTTTTTCAATATTTTTCCTGTTTAGTTGTTGTTCAATTGCTCAATCATTCAGTCCTTCAAATTTATCAAATTTATCCGTTTGGTTAAAAGCTGAGAATGCCTCAGAAATCAATGGCACTTTTCATTGGTTCGATTCATCAAACAACAATTTTCATTGTTCACAATCAAATGTAAATTTTTCGCCACAGATTATAAGTCAAGATCCTATGTTGTCAAACAAGCCAACATTATTTTTTGATGGCATTGATGATTTTTTGAATGGTGCAATAATACCCAATATCAACTCATCTTCTTTAACGATTTTCTGTGTAGCGTCAGGAGGTGAAATACAGACAAGTGAAAGAGGGCTGTTTTCTATAAACAACTATAATAACGGATTTTGGTTCCAAAGGGGATCAAGTCAACCATCGCTAATGATTTGGAATCAAAATGAATTCATTAGGAATAATAATTCATTACCTAATCAGGCGTTCAATTATAAAATACTCGGTGGCATTAAGAAGTTAAATCAAAGTACAAGTTTATATATCAATGGCAATCAAATAGCATCATCAAATAACCCCACACTTTCTGGGGTATTTACGAATACAAACTATACTATAGGAAAGTCATTATCTAATTGGCTCGGAAATATCGCAGAGATTATAATTTATGATAGAGATCTTAATTCTTTAGAAAGACAACAAGTAGAAAAATACCTAATGGATAAATACGCTCCACCTGTCAATCTTGGTTCTGATATTAATAATTCTTATGGTTTTTGTGATATTACCCTTGTACCTCAAGGAGGTTATTACCTAAATTATTTATGGAGTACAGGATCTATAACATCATCGATAAATATAAATAATCCAGGGACTTATTGGGTAGAGGCAACTGATATTTTTGGGAGAATTTCAAGAGATACAATTCAAGTTTTCCGCCCAGTCTATGACGATATTCAACTAAATAGTCAAATTATTTGTTCCAATGAAAGTTTTATAGCAAATGCAAATATACCATCAGGATCCTATAGCTTTGTTCAATGGAGCGATGGGTTAACGGATCCAAGCAGATTAATTAACTCAGCACAAGCACTTTCATATACAGTTTCAGATAACACTAGTTGCATACGAACTTCCAATTTAGCAACTTTTTCAATAGATTCAAGTCTCCAAAATATCTCTCTAGGCTCCGATACCTCCCTCTGCTCCGGCAACAACATCCAACTGCAAAATGCACCTGCTGGTATTACAGCCTATGCTTGGAACACAGGCAACACACAAGCCACTCAAACTGTAGATACCTCAGGGCTTTACATACTAGAAGTAACCAACACCAACAACTGCCATAACCGAGATACCATTCAAGTTCAAGTAATCGGTACTTCACCAACCTTACAATTTGCCTTTTCAGATACGCTTTGCCAGTTTTCACCAGGTAGTTATTTAGATTCTAGCTTTGTACCAAATGGCAATGGTACCATTAGCTCTAAGACTTGGTTTATCAGCCAAGGAGATACGCTCATTGGTAGCTCAGGCAGTTTCAGTATAGATACTTCGGGAGTGTTTAACGTAACTTTACTCGTACAAACCCAAGAAGGTTGCAGCAGCAGCGCTACTTTCCCCTTGGTCGTTTACCCTAAACCGATTGTATCCTTTAACTCCGAAAAATTCTGCCCCTACGATGCTGTCGAGTTTACTTCATTTAACTCTCAACTCTCATCTTTGAGTTCTCAAGTTTGGTCCTTCGATGATAACACCACAAGCACCTCTCCCAACCCAAGCCATGTTTTCGGTACCACAGATACTTATAACGTTTCTCTACAAGCAGAAGACATCAACGGTTGCCGGGATACAGTCTTTCAAGTCGTGTACATCCAACCAGCACCAGTTGCAGATTTCACCTTCAACAATACCTGTGAGTTGAGTGCGGTTAATTTTGTGAATAATAGCAACATCGCCGATACATTTTCGCTTAGTTTGAGCCAATGGACTTATGGTGATGGAACCGCTTCCACGAACCCAGCTATACAAAAAGTTTATCAAGCATACGGAGACTACAACGTTCGGTTAGTCGTAACCGCCAACAACGGCTGCCAAGATACGCTTACGCAAACCATCACCATTCATCCAAAACCAATTTTAGGTTGGCAAATAAGTCCTGCCTGTAAAAATACCTGGACAACCTTTGAAAACCAAAGTACCATACCATTAGGCAGTATCGCAGAAACAGATTGGTTGGTCAATCTGCAATATCCGCAAGAAGGAACAAGCTCGGCGTATAAGTTTGTCACGACGGGTTTTCAATACTTGAACTTAACCTCCACTTCTGATCAAGGTTGTACCACAGATACACTCATCATAGTCAACGTTCAATCGGAGATCAATGCGGCTTATTCGGTAAGTCCAACAACGGTAGTGGCAGGTGTACCGATCGTTTTTACCAATAGCAGTTTAGGCGGCAACTCGTACGAATGGAACCTAGGTAACGGAAATATCATCCAAACATTGGTTTCAGAGCCTGTCGAAGCAACGGGGTTTACTTCCTCCTTCATTGGAGATAGCATCTTAACCTACCTCGCCATTCAAAACACAATAGGCTGCAAAGACACGGCATACCAATACGTGAAAGTCAACGAGCCGCGCATTGATTTGGCGATCAATCAACTTTTTGTTCAAGATATAAACGGTTTCTATAAAGTAGGTGTAGAGCTGCGCAACCTTGGTTTTGTAGAAATCACACAAACGGATTTGTTGTTGAAATTATATAATTCCTCCCCAATCCTGGAAACGGAAACGGAATCTTTAGCTCCGGGCGAAAGCAGAATCTATTTATTCAATGCTAACCCATCGGCCTTCATTTCCACCCAAGACAATGAAATTAGTTATTTGTGCGTGGAAGCCACTTCCTACAACGATTATCAACTCATTGAAACGGAATTGAGCAATAACATATCCTGCCTCAATACCGAGGGTGGAAACTTCGTATTATTACCCATTTATCCAAATCCAACTAATAATGATGTTACCTATACACTCATTGTTTCCGAAGAATCTACAATTTCTACGTCCTTAACGGACGAAACCGGTCGCATCGTGCAATCTAGCACCGAGCTCTTCGCTTCCGGTCTCCACACGCCAACTATTTCCATGCGCAATCTCAGCGCCGGTGTGTATTATTTCCAGATTTCCGATGGAGTGACCTCCAAAACAGTGAAGGTATTAAAGAATTAAGGATTCTTCATACTTGTCTGCCGTTAAAGGCAGAAGGGTGTACTGAGTTAATTAACTCTGACGAGTATCAGACACCTTGAAGTAGAATTATTTTTATTTTAATTGATTCACTAGAATAATCTATCGAATTATTGATAAATTTACATTTGTGAAGAATAAAAATCTCTATATAATTGCAGGTTGCAATGGGGCTGGAAAAACAACCGCTTCATTCACTATTTTACCCGATATATTGGATTGTAAAGAGTTTGTTAATGCAGATGAAATTGCAAAAGGAATTTCACCGTTTCAACCTTAAAAGGTGTCTCTTGATGCTGGTAGAATAATGTTGAATAGAATTAATGAGTTGATTGAAGAGAATCAAAATTTTGCATTTGAAACAACTTTATCAACAAGAAGTTACAAAAATAAAATCTTAACTGCTAAAAATAAAGGATACCGAGTTACGCTACTATTTTTTGGCTCCAAAATATTGAACTAGCCAAAGAACGCGTCAAAATAAGAGTTGAGGAAGGCGGACATAATATAAACCCTGACATTATTGAGAGAAGGTATTACAAAGGGATT
>CAIUSK010000138.1 GCA_903901805.1 uncultured Flavobacteriales bacterium | reverse complement strand
TGCCGTTGTTAGGTTTTTTACCGCATGAAAAGAAAATGTTGTAACATCAGTCAATGCACCAGAGCGCAATCCATTCATGGTAGCACCGAAACTATGAGCTGCATCACTTATGACAATAATTCGATTTAACTTTTCCTGTAAATCATTTCTGGGCGAAAATTTAGATTGAATTTCTGGATCAGAAACTAATTTATTCAATAAGTCATAATCACATGGAAATCCTGCAATATCAACAGCTATAATCGCTTTGGTTTTTGGAGTTATTGCTTTTCGAATGGCATCAATAGAGATATTAAAATCTTCGGCATTGATATCTACCATTACTGGCGTAGCACCTGAATGAACAATTACATTAGCACTAGCACAATAAGTGTAAGCAGGTAAAATCACTTCGTCACCTTCCTGAATGCCCCACCAGTTTAAAAAAACTTGCATTCCCATTGTCCAGGAATTTACTGCTACAGTAGTTTTACACCCGCAATATGCTGAAATATTTTTTTCAAACTGCTTAGTTCTTGGTCCTGTCGTAATCCAACCACTGAGTAAAGCCGCAGTAACTTCATCTATAACGCGCTGGTCAATTCGGGGAGGAGAAAATGGTATCATTTGTTTAGTTATTACTTGAAATTAGAGCTTATTCAGCATCTTGTTGAATTTCTTCTTGTTTTTCAATTTTACGTTCAAGTTTTTCAATCTTCTTGGTTAGGGTTTCAATTTCTTCATTGTTTTTAAGTTGTTTTAGATAAGAAAACAAAAACGATATGAAGTATCCAGCGACAGCAGACAAGAGTATCGCAATAGAAAGTTTTACTTGAATTATTTTAAAGATAAAATCAATTTGAGCATCTTTCCAATTTAATGTCGCAAAAATCACCACTAAAATCCCAGCTATAATACTTAGAATAAATTTGATTTTATCTTGTGTTGATAGTGCCTTCCAATATTTTTCCATCGTATTACTTTTTTACAAAGTAAAACAAAATCAAACAATTCTCCTTGTTTCTATTCAATTCCGTTTAATAAACTTCTATATTTGTCCTCGAAAAATAAACATTAATTATGGCAACAACTGCAGATATTAGAAACGGAGTATGTATTAAACATAACGAAAAGCTTTTTCAAATAATTGAATTTCAACATGTTAAACCAGGAAAAGGTCCAGCTTTCGTTCGTACTAAAATGCGACAAATTGAAAGTGGAAGGGTGTTAGATCATACTTTCTCTGCAGGTCATAAAATTGAAATTGTTCGAATAGAAAATAGAGAATATCAATATTTGTATCAGGAAGATGATTCCTATGTCTTCATGAATAATGAATCTTATGAGCAAGTTAATATCCCTGTTAAAATGGTTGAAAAACCAGCTTTTTTACAAGAGGGAATGGTGTGTAATATTTTATTTCATGCGGATGAGGAAATTCCTTTAGTGGTAGATCTTCCAATGTATATTGTTTCTGAGGTTACATATACTGAACCAGGTGTTAAAGGTGACACTGCAACAAATTCCTACAAGCCAGCCACAATCGCAACAGGTGCAGAAGTTCGAGTTCCTCTTTTTATAGATAATGGCGAGGTGATTAAAATAGATACGCGTACGGGAATGTATGTAGAAAGAGTAAAAAACTAGTATTCTATAAATTAACAGATTTTAAATTCGATACGATGAAAAATACCGCACTGACTCAAAAACACATTGATCTTAATGCAAAACTTGTTCCTTTTGCTGGATATAACATGCCTGTTCAATATGAGGGTGTCACCGTTGAGCATGAAACTGTTCGAAATGGAGTAGGGGTATTTGATGTTTCGCACATGGGGGAGTTCGAATTGAAAGGACCGAATGCACTTGCATTAATTCAAAAAGTATCTTCCAATGATGCTTCTGTTTTGGTTGATGGAAAAGCACAATACAGCTGTATGCCTAATGGTAAGGGTGGAATTGTAGATGATTTAATTATATACCGAATTGCAGAGAATCATTATTTTCTGGTTGTCAATGCTTCTAATATTGAAAAAGATTGGAACTGGATAACAAGTCACAACGATTTAGGGGTAGAAATGACAAATTTATCAGATGAATATTCTTTGTTAGCCATTCAAGGCCCTAAAGCTGCGGAAGCTATGCAGCAATTAACTACGATTGATTTATCCAATATGGTTTATTACACGTTTCAGTTCGGTACGTTTGCCGGAATCGAAAATGTACTGGTTTCCGCAACTGGTTATACTGGTTCTGGTGGATTTGAAGTGTATGTAAAAAATGAATTTGCTAATCAATTATGGAATCGAATATTTGAAGCGGGTGAATCATTTGGCATAAAACCAATAGGGTTAGCCGCTCGAGATACTTTGCGCTTAGAAATGGGGTTCTGTTTGTACGGAAATGACATTGATGACACCACATCGCCTTTAGAAGCTGGATTGGGATGGATTACAAAATTCACCAAAGATTTTATTGATGCTGACTTCTTGAAAAATCAAAAAGAAAATGGAGTGTCTCGCAAACTCGTTGCTTTTGAAATGATCGATCGTGGAATTCCACGCCATGATTATAAAATCAAGGATGCTAAAGGTCAGGAAATAGGTAAGGTGACTTCTGGAACGATGTCTCCATCGATGAAGATTGGAATTGGATTAGGCTATGTCACCAAAGAAAATGCACAGCTTGATCAAGAAATCTTTATCGAAATCAGAGAGAAAAGCATAAAAGCAAAAGTTGTTAAGCTTCCTTTTTATAAAAAGTAAGTTTACTTTATCGACAATTCGACTGTGTAAAACTTCAGGCACTTTTATTGCTAAGCCTTAATCTTTAATTTAAATTTGAAAAACTAATTTTTTCATATGTCGAAAATATATATTTTTATTTTCTTGATTTCACTTCCTTTATTGAGTTGTAGTCAAAATCCAATCCCTGTAAATAAGCAGGAAAAAGTAAAACAAACTTCTTTTCAATTATCTGATTTCCTTCAAAAGAATCAAGATTTAGATGATAAAGTAAATCTGGTGTATCAGAAACTTTCTGATTCGTCTCGAGTTGCACAGTTACTAATGCCTGCTGTTGGTCGTTTAGGTTTGCCTAAGTTAGAAATTGAGGAACTCACCAGAAAAGGTATGATTGGTGGAGTATTAATGTTAAATGGAACCGTTGATGAATTTACATCTTGGATAAAAGAGTTTGAGGCAACTAATCGCAAGAAGGGATACTTACCCTTTTTATATTCTGCGGATGCTGAACCAAGTTTAGTGAATCGAAAAATTATCGGTTCCAAACAAGTAAAAAAAGCGCAAGAAGTAAAGACACTTGAAGAAGCTATCGAAGTGGCCAATTTGATTTCTAGTGATTTAACTAAAATAGGGATTAATTATAATTTTGCTCCCGTTGTTGATGTTTCAACAAATGCTACGGTGGGTTATCGGGGATTTGGAGCTGTTAAAGAGAATTTAATTCCTTGGTCAAACGCATTTATTCAAACTACTCAAAAACAAAACATTATTGCAACAGCCAAGCATTTCCCTGGTCATGGCTTAGTTTCAGGAGATACGCACAAATCATTACAATCGATCAATGGAGAATTAAAAGAATTAGCAAATTACCCTCCTTTAATCGAGTCAGGAGTTCTTTCAATAATGATTGCTCACATTGCTATTTTAAACAATAAGTTATATAACACAAATGGACTACCGGCAACAATATCCGAAACAATCGTTACTTCATTACTAAGAAAGGAAATGGGCTTCAATGGATTGATTGTTACGGACGCCATGAATATGGGAGGTGTTAGTAAAGTTCCAAATGCAGCTGTTAAAGCGGTTAGTGCAGGCTGTGATATTATTTTAATGCCACTGGATATGAAATTGGCATATAAAGAGATTTGGACGAAATATAAGTCCGATAAAGCTTTTCATTCCAAGGTGGAAGAGGCTTCAAAGAGAATTATTCGCATGAAGATTTGTTTGGGACTAATCAAATAAAAATGAAAATCTACACAAAAAAAGGGGACAAGGGAATGACTGGACTCATTGGAGGTTCAAGAGTTTCAAAAGCTTCACTAAGAATTGAATGCTACGGAACGGTAGATGAATTAAATTCATGGATGGGTGTTATTCGAGATGGTAAATTAATTAATATTCATCAAGAGCAACTAACAGAGATTCAAGATCGTCTTTTCACCATTGGTTCTTCATTGGCTTGTGATGATGAAAATTCTGGAATGAAAATTCCTGATTTATTAACGGAAGATGTTGAAAAATTGGAGGACTGGATGGATGAAATGGATGCTCAACTTCAACCAATGCGTTCTTTTATTTTACCTGGTGGCGATCAAACTAGTTCATTTTGTCATGTAGCACGTTGTGTTTGCCGAAGAGCAGAAAGAATTTGTGTAGATTTATCCTCTACTGAATTTGTTGCCGAACTGGTTCTGATTTATTTAAACAGATTGAGTGATTATTTATTCGTTTTATCTAGAAAAATTGCATCTGATAACGGTGTAATTGATCATCCTTGGACACCACGAATATAGAATTAACACTAAGTATTCGAGATTTAATTGTAAATGATAAAAAGATTTTCTAAATTCGTTCGTAAAATTAATTTTTAATTATGAAAACTTATTTTTTAAGCTTCGCTGTAATTGCATTTTTATTCGGTTTTTCATCGTGTATAAAGCACGAAGTTATTCCTACTCCCACAAGCACAGTTGATTTAAATTGTAGTTTCGTTGGGTTTGTAAATGGGACCCAAACAGAGCTTACGCAGAATGTTTTAGGCTATAATGCATTCGCAACGAATGATAAGTACATTTATTCAGGTATCGTGCTTTCACGTATGATCTATACTTCTGAAATTAAGTCTGTTATTCAACCTAAATCATTCAAGTTAAGTTTCGGGTCTCAACTTTGGGATGCTGCTGTTGCAACAGAACCTACATTAACCATGTTTAATGATTTTCATTCATCAAATGCTGGAGTTAGTTTGCCTTTTAAAGATTATGCAACAATGGTCAATTCGAATCCATCTATAATTGGTATCCAAATGGAGTATACGGATAACAATGGTGTTGTATGGAAATCAAAAGAAACAGATCCTGGTCAAATAGCTAATTTCACTATTTTAAATCAAGCATCAGACAATACCGGAGATTATACTATTTTTGAATGTTCTTTCAGTTGTTTGGTATGGACATATGATGTTCAATTAGGTGCTGACATTTCAATACCAATTACTAATGCCAAGTATAGGGGTTGGTTTAAAAGATAATTATCTAGGTGGTAACACACAATGAGTGATACACTCAAAATAGCTATTATAGGCGATTACAATTTCACCTACAATTCTCATCATGCTACAAATTTAGCTCTTGATCACGCAACTGATTTCCTGGAAATTGAAACGAATTATTATTGGTTAAAACCAACTGAAGTAATACTTCAGAAACCAATTTATTTTGAACAGTACGATGGGATTCTATTTGCTCCCGGACCTTATCAAAATGCATTTTATCTCAATGGCTTGATTCGATCTTTGGCTCAACAAAAGACACCTTGTTTATTAACCGGTGAAGCATTTAAGGGTTTTGTTGAGGTATTAATTCAAATGTATCACCTTCATCAAAATGGAGAAAAATTAATTTCAGAAAACTTAATTGCTGGTAATAGTTTTGAAAAAATATCCGTCGTACCTGAGTCAAAGGAATTTATTCAACTTTATGATAATTTTTCAACCATTGAATTAAGTTCTTCACGCTACAGTTTGTATCCTCAATTAATTTCTCAGTTAACATCGGAAATTATCGATATTGAAGCATGGAACCAATTTGAAGAGCCCGAAATTATTCGGTTAAAAAACCATAGTTATTTTATGGCTTGCGGCTTTTGTCCTCAGATTTCGTCGACCAGAGAAATTCCCCATCCAATAATTTTTACTTTTCTCAAAAATGCGCTCAAGAAAAGAAACTTAGTGAGTTAAAACAATGCCCTAAGTTCCATTCCACCTGTGTGTATTATTTTTGATTCTCCTGATTTTCTTCCTGAATACTGAATTGAAAGTTGAAGATTCTTAGAAAGTACACGTTGGTAACTTAAGCTCCAAACATAATTCTCACCAATTCTTAAACCTTCCATCATTTCGTAGGCAATAGCACTGTTTATTACTCCTTGGAATGTTATCAATACGGTTTTAATGTCTGCTAATAAACTACCTTTTTGAGATTCA
>CAIUSK010000137.1 GCA_903901805.1 uncultured Flavobacteriales bacterium | reverse complement strand
CTTTTCAGTAGCGGGGACACGAATATCCTGACGCTCACTTCTTTCGGTCAGGATGGACGTAATTGGGGGCATAACAAGGAAAAGCTCAGACCGCTTCGCGTTCCTACTTTTTAGATTCCCATCCGCTTTTGAAAGTAAACTTTCAGCGCTTCTGGAAATGCAAAAAGCCAGTCAAATTTTGACTGGCTTTTCCTTGTAGCGGGGACACGACTCGAACGTGCGACCTTCGGGTTATGAGCCCGACGAGCTACCAACTGCTCCACCCCACAATATATCTTAATATTGAATGTATTCTAATAAAAATTTGAAGAGTTTTCCAGCCGTTGCTGCTTCTATGTTCAAATGTGACTACAAAGTTAAGCTATTTATTGACAACTACCAAAAATTAACATTTATTAATTGAGATTGGAATAAATGTTTTGAACCTTTACTAATTCATTTTGCCAATTTTCTTTTTCTTTTGCCTGTAAAAGATTATTCTTTAATATGTTGATGCGTTCAACTTCCATTTCTATGATTTCCCGAATCTTTTCTGATAATCTTTCTGCGGTCAATGGGTTTTCAAGAATGAATCCAATATCGTATTGTTCTATTAATGCTCTAACCTCTGTCAAATCAGTTGCTAGTATTGGAACTTGCGCTTGTATATAATCGAAGAATTTATTGGGTAAGGCTAATTTGTGGTTTATTACATCGGTATGATCAATGGCTAAACCTAAATCTGCATTGCATGTATAGTGCATCATTTCTGAATAATGCATTTTTGGTAAAAACATAACTTTTTTATCCAAAGAATTTATTTCCACTTGTTTTTTTAAGATGGATAATACATCGCCTCCTCCGATAATAAGTAATAGTGCACCCTCAATACTTTTCATTGCCTCAACAGCTTCCTCAGCACCTCTTTTTTTGTTGATACCGGAACCTTGAAGAATGATAATGAATTTATCCAAAGGTAAACCTAACAATTCTCTGCTCTTCTTTTCTGAATAATAAAAGAGTGGAGCAACATTTCGAACAACTTGAACAGGAACGCTATACTTTTGGTGATATATCTTAGCAATTGAATGATTCACGGTATATACATTCTTGAGCTTAGGAAAAATCCATCGCTCTAATTTTTGCCAAATCTTTTGCTTAAAGGGATGCTCAACCAGTTCTGGAACCTCCGTGAAATACTCATGCGAATCGTATACTAGTTTTACGGATTTTAATCTTGAAACAAGAAAGTTTGGTAACAGTGTATCTAAGTCATTTGAAACTAAGATGTTTGATCGATTTACAAGGAGGTAAATAAACAATCTCAGGTTAAACTCGAGGTAGAATAGGGGACCGGTTCGAAACAAAAGAAATAATCGCTTCGTTGCATATTCTCTTTCGGATAGCGCGAGACTTTCTTTTAATTTTCTTCCGACAAGCGTAACGCTATATCCTTCTGAGACAAGAAATTGACAGATCTTGTGTACGCGATTATCAGTAACTAAATCATTGGTAACAGAAACAATAATTCTTTGCTGATTACCCATGCATAAATTACTCTCTGATTATTCCCAATCGATTAAAGCGACGGTTATCAATAACTTCTGCTTTTTTACGAAGAGCTCCCATAAATTGACCTTGTAAAGCACCTTTCAATGATCCTAAAAGTTGTTCTTTTTCTACTTTAAAAGTTGTCGTTGCCGGAGCTTTTTTCGTAGCATCAACTCGTACAATAAAGATCCCTGATTTTCCTTTAATCGCTTTTGTTCGTTGACCGTCTTTTACTCCAGAATAGATAGCACCAATAACATCCGGTTCAAATCCAACGTTAGCAATTTGAGGATTTCCAAAAGTTACTTCTGCTTTTACGATTTGAACATTAGCCCTGCGAGCCATATCTTCTAATGTTTTGTCTACACTCAATTGATTAGCAATACGTTTGAATTTTTTATCCTCAATCAATTCTTTCTCCATGCGCGCTTTCACATCATCAAATGTTGGAGTTCCTTTTTTCTTAATGAAAGATAAATAGGCAACAATGTACTTGTCTTTGTCTTTAATTGGTGTTGATAACAACATTCCTGAAGATGCCTTGGAATCATATGCAAATTTCAAGATTTTATCTTCCACAAAAGAAGTTGTAAAGCCTTGAATACTTGGTTTATTATCAAAAATTACGATGGGACGAACAGTTTTTTTCTTTTGACTAACCAATGTATCAAACAACACTGAACGTTTGTAAATATCTTCAACAGCGTTTAATTTTTTATCTAGATCTTCAATAAATGAATAGGCTTCGTTCTCTCTTTCGTCTATTGTTTCTTGACTAGATTTAAAAACTTTGGCAACAGAAGCAAGAACTGGGAAAAGTGAATTATCTCGCTCCATCACTTCGATAATGTGATAACCAAACTGGGTTTTAACCACTCCTATTGTACCAACTGGTTGAGTTGCACAAAATTCACCGAATTCTTTTACCATTTCTCCTTCCAAGAAATCTTCATACACTCCGCCTTTTTCAACAGATGGTTGATCTGTACTGTGTTTTTTAACAAATTCTTCAAAATTATCTTTTGTAATCAATTTTACTAGGCTATCAGCCAATGATTTCTTTTGTTTTAAAACTGTAGAATCTGTAGATTGATTATTTCCAATTAAAATATGTCTCGCTTTTAATTTTGCAGGTGTAAAACCAATTACTTTTGAAACAAGCATGTTACCGTTGGAAAAATAAGGGCCAACTAAAGTTCCTATTGCAGCCGTTTTAAAAATCGTATCATAATCACGCGGGTAAGTAAGAAAACGATTTGATTTTGGATGTCCTTCTGGTACAGCTGTGGCTTGTTTAGATGAAGAATACAATTTCAATTCACTATTTTTATAGATATAAATAGAATCGTTTTTGGTTTTAGCAAATCCGTTTTTCAACGCATCCATTTTCTTTCTAATATCCACAGAATCTTTCTTCGAAGGAACAAGAACGAAATCCATAACTTTCACTTCTCTGCTTGATTCTAGAATAGCGTATTTTTTGTCTTCTTTATGACTTTCGTAGAAATCTTTTACTTCTTTTTCAGTTACTTTATATTCCGCATCATTCAACTCGCTAAATTTTTTCACAACGACAGAAATGCTTTTAGATTCTTTTTGAGCATAGTATTCGTCTTCTGCTTCAAGAGAAGTTACATAAACACCTTGACCAATTAAAGCAGTATATTTTTCTGATTTTCTTCTCTCAATAAAATTCAGTTTTAATTCGTCCCATTGCTTTTTAACATCCGCATTTTTTGAAGTAGACATTTCTTTAATTCGTGCTTCCAATTGTTTTTTATTTAATACTCCTGTAGCGGAGTCAGTAAATCCTTGAGCAATTTCAGGTAAAACAGTAAAGCCATCATTACCAAACAAGTATGATTTAAATTCTGCATCACCAACCTCAATACCAATGTTCGCGTATTCTTTGTTTAAAATTTCATTATCAACTACAAAATTCCATGCTTGTTCGTTCGCATTTTCTTGATCTTGCTGTGTAAATTCTTTTTGTTGTTGTTGAGCCTGTGATCTTCCTTGTTGCTCAAAACGTTGAACAGCTACCTCATATTTTTGACCATTTACCTTTGTTCCGTATACTGTTCCAAGTCCATATTGGTCGGAATAGCCACCCATTATGGATTTATAATCAGATAGAATAAATGCTAGTAAAGCAAGTCCAATTATTAGAATTAACAACCAAGATTTTTCGCGAATTTTACCAATTAAAGCCATTTTAAAAAAATTTAGGCTGCGAAGATACGCAAAATCATTCTATTAAGAAATCTTTATGTAATAAAAAATGGCCAGAATTTCTTCTAGCCATTTTAAACGAAATATTATCCTTTTTTAATCAATTTTGGTGGCTCTGGTTTGGTTTCAGCCGGTTTTGTCTCTGTTGGTTTAGTTTCAGAAGGTTTGTTTATTGTTGGTTTTATTACTGCAGGTTTTGTTTCTGCAGGTTTCGACGGAGTTGGTTTGGTAGTCGTTGGCTTCGGTGTTACGGTGTTTTTCGGTGTTGTATTAGGTTGTTGCGGT
>CAIUSK010000136.1 GCA_903901805.1 uncultured Flavobacteriales bacterium | reverse complement strand
CGGTTTAACATTTCAAATAGGCTATGATGGTTTAGGTTTGTTAATGATCGCATTGACCAATTTTATAATCCCTATAATTCTACTTAGTAATTTCAGAAATACAAACACTTCTGAAAATAGCACTTTTCATGCCCTTGTTTTTTTCATGCAATTTGGCTTACTAGGTGTTTTTACAGCGGCTGATGGTATCTTATTTTATATTTTTTGGGAATTTACTTTAATACCTGCGTTCCTTATTTTATACTGGTTTGGAAATGGTGCAAATAAAGTTTTGTTAAAGTTCTTCATTTATACTTTAATAGGATCCTTAGGAATGCTGCTTTCTTTCATTGCGTTAGGTTTGAAAGCTAACTCATTTTCCTACCAAGATTTATTAGCCGTTCAACTAAACGCAACAGAGGCTTGTTGGATAATTTCTGGTTTTTTACTAGCTTTTGCTATTAAAATTCCACTTTTCCCTTTTCACACTTGGCAGCCAGATACCTACACATCTGCTCCTATGTCTGGAACGATGCTACTTTCAGCCTTAATGTTGAAAATGGCATTATTTGGAATGATTAAATGGATGATTCCACTTGCTCCTGAAGGTGTAGCTGATATTAAATGGTTAGTGATCACGTTAGGTATGATTGGTGTGATTTATGCCGCGATTATTTGCATTAAACAACAAGATATTAAACGATTATTTGCCTATGCTTCCATAAGTCACTTGGGATTAATAGCTGCAGGAATTATGGTCTTTACCAAAGATGCGTTGGTTGGAGCCTCAGTTCAAATTGTCAATCACTCATTAATCGCAATTGGTTTGTTTCTTGTTGCTGACATTCTTGAATCACGCCTAAAAACACGTGAATTATCCCACATGCAAGGTACCGCTACCCTAGCTCCTAAATTTGGTTTTTGGTTTGCCATTATTGCGTTCGCATCTGTTTCGGTGCCATTTACTGCAGGATTTATAGGTGAATTCACCTTATTGAAAGAATTAACAGAATTTCACTTTGCCGTTGGCCTTCTTTCAGCTACTACGCTTGTATTTGGTGCAGTATATACTTTAAGGGCATATCAATTAAGTATGTTTGGAGCACCTAAAAATGACTCTTTTGAAGACTTGCATTGGAATGAGTTGCTTGTATTCGTTCTTTTAACAATTGCAATTGTTGGAATTGGATTGTTTCCTCAATTCATTGCAGATCTTGTGGGACCGAGTCTTGACAAGCTCATAATAATTTTTAACGAAACAACTACGCACTAATATGGAGGCTATCATACTTTTATTTATAACTGGAATAATTGCCTTGTTTTTAGGTATTTTCAATCAAGCAAAATTAACGACAACCATATCCGTTGTTGGTTTAATTGGAGCGGCTATAGTTCAACATTATCCGCTTAATATTCTTTCAGACGAATATAATTTATTGGAGTTTAATCAAGTTGGAAACGCTTTTGTTTCATTGGCTATTCTATTAACGGCATTAATCATTCTTTCTGGTGATAAGGTTTTCAATGAAGAAAAAGATCATATTGGCGATTACAATGCCTTACTATTATTTTCCCTTAGTGGTGGTATTATTTTGATCGGCTTTAAAGATTTATTTATGTTTTTTCTTGGTCTTGAAATACTTTCTATTCCATTGTATGTTCTTGCTGGATCAAAAAAACAATCGTCTACATCCTCTGAAGCTGCTGTAAAATATTTTTTCATGGGAGCTTTTGCAACCTGTTTATTACTTTTTGGAGTGGTATTAACTTATGGAGCAACTCAATCATTCGAACTAACAGAAATCCTTTCCAAAACGATTAATTCATCCGGAAATGCAATGTTATTTATTGGAATGATTTTTATTTTAGCGTCTTTTCTCTTTAAAGTTGGCGTTGCTCCTTTTCATTTTTGGGTTCCAGATGTTTATCAAGGTAGTCCAACAGTATTTATGGGATATATGTCGTCGGTCGTTAAAGTGGTTGGGATATATGCTTTTATTAAGTTTTTTCACCTCGCGTTTGGCGGCTTATATGATTTCTGGTCAACCTTAATTGCTATTTTGATAGGTATCTCAATGTTTGTCGGGAATTTAACAGCGCTGGTGCAAACCAAGTTTAAGCGTTTGATGGCCTATTCAAGTATTACGAATGGAGCTTATGCGTTAATGGCAATTTTATACCCGGATGCTTTAGTTGACTCCACTCTTTGGGTTTTTATGTTGGGATATGGAACTTCTGTAGTTGCTCTATTAACTATTTCCATGATATTGAATGATGAAACCGATGAAATCTCAGCATTTAAAGGAATCGGCTATCGCAAACCTTTGATAGGATTGGTAGCCATTGCAGCATTATTGTCAACTTCTGGGATTCCACCGATGACTGGTTTTTTTGGTAAATTAATGTTGTTCTCCAGTGTTTGGTCCTATTACCCCTGGTTGATTGTATTTGCCTTAATTAATTCAGCGATAGGAGTTTTTATCTACCTAAGATTGATTATGACAATTATGTCTAAAGAAACTTTTAGCGAAGCTAAAGAAATAACAGTTAGTCCTTTGCAAACCGTTGTACTGGTAATCAGTTTATTACTTCTAGTTGGAGGTTGGTTGATGCTTTTGTGCTGGAAGTGATTACAGCCTTTAATGCTGAATAATTTTGGTGTGCTCTAATGCTATTATTGAGTCGGAGCTAAACCTACATTCTTTAAGTACCAATTAACAAAGAAATTCTCTTTATTTTTTGATAATCTGATTTCAAACCAGATTTATTTTTCTTCGATAAAGTTATTTCTAAAAATAAACCTTCGATATACTACAGAGATTAACACACTATTCAAGGTTACATAAACCATTAAAGCCAATAAAGAAAGTGTCATTGTGAATTCAGCACTGAAGAACATTTCAGGACTTTTCTTCATTTCGCTAAACAATTGATCCTTAGAATAGGCTTTAAATTGCGGGTTATCCGTTTTTATTTTCTTTACTTGAACTGAGTCGCTTAATATTTTATCAATTTGTGTATAGGTTTTGGATAATTGACGTTCATTATAACTTTTGTCGATTTTACCATAGTACAAAAAAATGAATATACTCGTTAGAACGGCATAGGTGACACCCGGAATCATCGCGTTTTTAATATCGGTCAAAATATTGCTTTCTAAGGCTTTTTTCTTAATCAGATATAGGCCAAAAGCGACGGCAAACGTGGCTAAAAACATATTAAGAAATACAAATCCATTGACTGAATCAGAAGAATATCCTAATCCGTAAAAGGCTAATTTGGTACAAAACCACAAAAGGGAAGAAAAAGTACCAATAAACAATCCTGTTTTCATACTAGCTATTCATTGAAACTAAAAACTCTTCATTTGATCGTGTATTATCCATGTGAGATTTTAAGAATTCCATGGCTTCAATTGGGTTCATGTCCGCAATAAATTTACGAATCAACCAAACACGTTGTAAAACATCCTTGCCTACTAATAAATCTTCTCTTCGTGTTCCTGAAGCAGTAATATCAATTGCTGGATAAATACGACGGTTGGCAATTTTACGATCTAATTGTAATTCCATATTACCCGTTCCTTTAAACTCTTCGAAGATTACTTCATCCATTTTGGATCCTGTATCTACTAATGCGGTTGCCAAAATTGAGAGAGAACCTCCATTTTCAATTTTTCGTGCAGAACCAAAGAATCGTTTCGGCTTGTGAAGTGCATTAGCATCAACACCACCTGAAAGTACTTTTCCTGAAGCTGGTGAGACTGTGTTGTATGCTCTTGCCAAACGTGTAATTGAATCCAGTAGGATACAAACATCATGACCACATTCCACCATCCGTTTTGCTTTTTCAAGTACCATATTGGCCACTTTCACATGACGTTCTGCCGGTTCATCGAATGTTGAAGCAATTACTTCAGCTTTTACGCTTCGAGCCATATCCGTTACCTCCTCAGGTCGTTCATCAATCAATAAGACGATAAGATATGTTTCTGGGTGATTGGCTGCGATGGCATTTGCAACATCCTTCAAAAGCATGGTTTTACCCGTTTTTGGTTGCGCAACGATCATTCCGCGTTGTCCTTTACCAATTGG
>CAIUSK010000135.1 GCA_903901805.1 uncultured Flavobacteriales bacterium | reverse complement strand
GTTAATATCTGATGCGTCTCGTTATACTTTGTATAGTGCTTTACTGGTCTGCTCCTTCATTTGGGCAGACCTTTTTAATTCATTATACGTTCAAAGATTCGTGGGTTGAAAAACAATTACCTGATTCTATCTTTTCTAATGCCATAAGTGCTAAAAAATATATAGCAGCTTTACAAAATAAAAATATAGAAAATGGCTTTTTGTTATCCTCATTCGTTTCATTACCGGCTAGTAAAGACTCAACATTACAAGTTATAGTTTACACGGGTCCAAAGTTTCAAACGGTAACGTTGCATGTAGACTCAAACGAGCAATCATTTCTAAAAAAGAAAGGTGTTTTTCATTCCGATATAAAATTTCGGCCAAAAGCACTAAAAAACTACCTGACACTTGTTCGTGACTCCTATTTAAACAATGGGTATCCATTTGTTTCTGTAGAAATAGTTCAACCTAAGATTACTGAAACCTATAACTTAGTTGGAGAATTAAAAATTAATCGAGGCGATTATTATACTTGGGGGAATATCATAATTAAAGGAGATTCATCCATTTCGGGCGCACTAATTCAAAATATTACGGGTATAAAATCCAACAAAGTATATAACGAGTCTCTAATTAATGAACTTGAAAAAGAATTTAGCACCTATTCCTATTTAGAGCAAGTTAGAAAACCGGAATTTCTTTATACTAAAAAAGGTGTTGATGTATATTTTTATATAAAATCAAAACCAAATAGTTCGGTAAATGGCGCAATTGGTATTCAACAAAACCCAGTAACTCTCAAAGCTTCATTAACAGGACAAATACAATTGAAACTTCAAAATGGGTTAAAAAAAGGAGAGTTAATAGATTTGAACTGGAGAAGTATTCAACCAGGAACTCAAAACCTATCTTTTATTGGGAATTTGCCATTTATTTTTAAAAGCAGATTTGGCTTAGATGGGAAATTTGGTTTATATAAACGGGATAGTTCTTTTCTGGAAATAAAATCTTCCTTCGGAATTTCCTATCAATTGAAAAATAATTTTTACTTAAAAGGAATTTATTCATTTAATTCAAGTGATATTTTAAGTTCGACAATCAATTCACAATTAAACAGCACAAAAAGTAATCTATATGGAATTTCCATTTACCGGAAAGCAGTAGATTATATACCTAATCCTTCGAAAGGAACAATCATAGTAATGGATTTGGCTATTGGAAGTAGAAAAACATCCTCAAACCCACTCAATAACAGTTCGGTGAGAGGTGGATTAATGATTGAGCGTTACAATAAAATAACAAAGCGACAAGTAATCAAATTAGGATTTTATAGTGACTGGATGTTTAATGAAAAAACATATGCCAATGAGCGAATTCGCTTTGGTGGATTGAATTCGCTCAGAGGATTCAATGAAGAAGAACTTTATGCCACAAGTATGTTGACTGGATTAGTTGAATATCGTTTTTTACTAGATAAAAACTCGAACGTTTTTGTGTTTTACAATCAATCCTGGTATGAGGATAATTCTGTTGGGATCTATCGTAATGACTCACCGTTAGGCTTCGGAACTGGGTTTTCTTTTGGAACCAAACTCGGTATTTTTTCAATCACTTACGCCTTAGGTAAACAATTTCAAAATACAGTACAATTCAACCAAGGAAAAATACATATTGGTTATGTCGCTTATTTCTAAAAACTATCGGATAAGCATTACGTGCCCAACTACAACCTTACGCTCGTCTATTCGAGGGTTTTTATAAATGATTTTATAGGAGTAAACACCATCTTGAACATCTCTTCCTTTAATACCATAAGTACCATCCCATCCCACTGATGCATCATGTGATTCAAAGATCAATTCGCCCCATCGGTTATAAATATACATCTCGAAGTTATACGGATCAAAGCCAGATGTGAAAACAGGCTGAAAGGTTTGATTATAATTATCCCCGTCAGGAGTAAATGAATTTGGTATATAAAATAACTCCTCTTCCAAATATTCTATCGCAAGCTCATAAGTGTCCGTACATCCAAGAGCCGAAGTTGCTGTTAACACAATGTAACTGCCATTAATTGTATTGCCATACAAATGGATTGGGTTAGTGTCCGTAGATGTATTCCCATCGCCAAAATTCCAACTATATGTTACTGCTCCCACAGAGTTATTCATAAAAGTTACGGTTTGAGTAGGTGAAGTGAAAATTCCTGTATTTGTTTGAAACGCTGCCACTGGTGGGTTTTCTACACATATGAAATCTTGTATTGTTGACGTTCCAACACATCCTCCAACTGTTGATGTTAATGTGACATCATAACATCCGCCTGCCGTGAATAAATAATTTGAAGTATTTCCATTCAACTGTGCGCCATTTCCTAAAGACCAAACACTTGAACCGGCAGATCCAGCAGAAGTATTAGTGAAATTAACGCTCAACGGAGCACATCCCGTTAGCTGATCAGCATCGAAAGTAACCACTGGAATAGTATTTACCGTTACCGTACTCGTTGCGCTTGCACTTGTACATCCATTTAAAACATATTGAACACCATAGGTAGTTGTTGCATTTGGTGTTACTTGAATACTTGAAGTTGTTTGTCCTGTTGGTGTCCATAAATAACTTCCTCCAATTACTGATGGTGTTGCTGTAATCGTTGCAGACTGACCTTCGCAAATTGTTGGATTTGTTACAACTACTGTTGGAACCGCATTCACTGTAACTGTTCCATTTGCCGGATTACTTGTACATCCATTTAAAGTATATGTAGCAGAATATGTTGTTGTTGATACTGGAGAAACTGTTAAAGTTGATGTCGTATTAGCAGAACCTGTCCAAGTATACGTTCCTCCTATTGGTGATCCCGTGGCAGTTACCGTTGCACTTTCTCCTGAACAAATGGATGAATTACTTACTGTAACTGTTGGAATAGGATTTACCGTAACTATTCCTGTTCCCGTTGCATTACAACCGTTCAAAGTATACAGTGCGGTGTATGATGTTGTAGTTATCGGATTTACCGTTATTGAATTAGTTTGTTGAGAGTTATTCCATAAATAAGTCCCTCCTGCTGCTGAAGGTGTTGCTGTTAATGTAGCACTTTGTCCAGCACAAATCGTTGTTCCCGCAACAGATACTGTTGGAGTTGTATTCACCGTGACATTACTCGTTCCTGTTCCAACACATCCATTTAATGTATAGGTAACTGTATAGACCGAAGATGAACTTGGGTTTACCGTAATAGCTGCAGTAGTTTGTCCACCCGGTGACCATAAATAACCACCCCCTACAGGATTTCCAACTGCTGTTAACGTAGCGTTTGAACCCGTACAAATTGTAGGACTATTAACAGTTACAGAAGGTGTTGGATTTACGGTTACAGTGCCAACTGTTGGAGATGAAGACACACCGTTTAATGTATAAACACAGGTATAAATAGCATTATTTGTTGGATTAACTGTGATACTTTGAGTTGTTTGTCCTCCAGGAGACCATAAATACGTTCCTCCCGGTACACTTGGTGTAGCTGTTAAAGTAGTATTTTGTCCACTACAAATTGTCG
>CAIUSK010000134.1 GCA_903901805.1 uncultured Flavobacteriales bacterium | reverse complement strand
CGCATTCCCGATTAGTTCAACTCATGAATTTGGGACTTTCGATTGATGAAGCAGCTGCTTGTATTCATTTCCGTTTAGGTGTGGGGACAAATTATTTTGTGGAAATAGCGAAAATTCGAGCAGTAAAAATTATTTGGGCAAATATCCTTAAACAATACTCACCTATTCACACTTGCTCATACACATGTCAAATTACTGCTGAAGTGGGTTGGGTAAACAAATCATTAAAAGATCCAAATACTAATCTACTACGGCAAACAACGGAAGCAATGAGTGCAATTATAGGAGGTATTGATCGCTTAATAATACACCCATTTGATGCTTGTTCACAGCATGGAACATCGGAATTCTCACAAAGAATGGCTTTAAATATTTCAAATCTTTTGCAAGATGAGAGTTATTTTTCTGCTGTTGCTGACCCACTTGGCGGTAGCTATTCAATTGAAGGGTTAACCGAGGATATTTCAATTAAAAGCTGGAATCTTTTTAAGCAAATGGATGCTTTACCTGAGATCAATCAACAACTGAAGTGGAAAGAACTAATTGAAAACAAAGCAAAACAACGCATAGATTTAATCAGGACTTCTGAATCGATACTTATTGGAATAAATAAATTCATGAACCTACAAGTAGAAGATACTCATTGGGCGAAAGCAAACTCGTTTAAAAACATGAATTTCTTACGCCTTGAAACTGAAATCCAATGAAAAAAGTAGATTTTAACAATATAGAATTAGATTTAAGTATCACTTCAAGTAAACTTAGTGAAACTAGCTCATTTCCAACAGCTGAGAACATCGATTTAAAATCAATATATGTTGAAAAAGACACTGTTGATCTTCGTCACTTACAATTCGTTTCAGGGATTGCTCCAAACCTTCGCGGCCCCTATGCTTCTATGTACACGGTAAAACCTTGGACAATTCGTCAGTATGCAGGATTTTCAACAGCTGAAGAATCCAATGCCTTTTACCGAAAAAATTTAGCTGCAGGGCAAAAAGGCTTGTCTGTTGCGTTTGATTTAGCCACACATCGCGGATACGATTCTGATCATGAACGAGTTATAGGAGATGTTGGTAAAGCCGGTGTGGCCATCGATACAGTTGAAGACATGAAAATTCTTTTCGATCAAATTCCATTGAATGAAATGTCTGTTTCGATGACTATGAATGGCGCAGTAATTCCAATTATGGCTTTTTATATTGTTGCAGCTCAGGAACAAGGAGTAAAACCTGAAGAACTTGCCGGCACCATTCAAAATGATATTCTCAAAGAATTCATGGTGCGCAACACATACATTTATCCACCAAGCCCAAGCATGCGGATTATTGCTGATATTTTTAGCTACACCTCTCGCTTCATGCCCAAATTTAATTCCATTTCCATTTCCGGCTATCACATGCAAGAGGCTGGAGCTACAGCGGCCATTGAATTAGCTTATACCCTAGCCGATGGATTGGAATACTTGAGGGCTGGAATCAAAGCAGGAATGAAAATTGATGATTTTGCACCGCGTCTAAGTTTTTTCTGGGCAATTGGGATGCATCATCACATGGAAATCGCTAAAATGCGCGCAGGTCGCCTAATTTGGGCCAAACTAGTAAAAGATTTCAATCCAACGAATGAAAAGTCGCTGGCCTTACGAACGCATTGTCAAACTTCCGGTTGGTCCTTAACTGAGCAAGATCCATTTAACAATGTGGCGAGAACTTGCATTGAAGCACTAGCCGCGGCATTTGGCGGAACTCAATCCTTACATACGAATGCTTTGGATGAGGCAATTGCTTTACCAACTGATTTTTCTGCACGAATTGCCCGAAATACACAAATTTATTTACAGGAAGAAATTGGTATCACCTCCATCATTGATCCTTATGGAGGAAGTTTTTTCATTGAAAACCTTACGAATGATTTGGTAAATGAAGCTTGGAAATTAATTGAAGAGATAGAGGAATTGGGAGGAATGGCGAAAGCAATTGAAACTGGAATTCCTAAAATGCGGATTGAAGAGGCAGCAGCTAAAAAACAAGCGCGCATTGATTCAGGAAGAGATGTAATTGTGGGGGTTAATCGCTATCAGGTAAACGAACCTTCGAATATAGAAATTCGTGAAGTTGACAATACCAAGGTGCGCGATTCGCAAATTACCCGTTTAAATGAAGTCCGCAAAAAAAGGGACAATCAAAAAGTACAAGAATTATTAACCGAGCTTGAAAGCGCGGCAAAAAACCAAGAAGGAAACTTATTAGAAATTGCTGTAAAATGCGCCAAAGAACGATGTACACTCGGTGAAATTTCCGATGCCATGGAGCGTGAATTTGGTCGTTATCAAGCTACTATACGATCCATAAGTGGAGTTTATTCAAATGAAGCCATGAAAGATGTAGATTTTACGAAAGCGAGAGCTTTAACCGATGAATTCCTAACATTGGAAGGAAGAAGACCACGTATTATGGTCGCAAAAATGGGACAAGATGGTCATGACCGCGGAGCTAAAGTAATTGCCACAGCATTTGCGGACATTGGTTTTGATGTGGACATTGGACCATTGTTTCAAACTCCAGCAGAAGCAGCGCGACAAGCAGTTGAAAACGATGTACATATTTTAGGTGTATCTTCCTTGGCGGCAGGACATAAAACACTGGTTCCGGCAGTGATTGAAGAACTAAAAAAACTCAATCGCGAAGATATTATGGTCGTTGCCGGTGGAGTTATTCCGCAACAAGATTATGATTTCTTGTACCAAGCAGGCGTTTTCGGAATTTATGGACCAGGAACTAAAATATCTTCTGCCGCAATTGAAATCCTCGAGTTATTGATAAAGAGTAATGAGGAGTAAAAATTGGAAATTGAGAATTGAAAATTGAAAATTGTAACGACTAATTCTTTTTTAATTCTTCAATGAATAACTTCGTTGAATTAATTTGCTCCTCCGTTAGTTCTTCTCCCGTATTTAGGGATTTTTCAGCAAATTCCAATGCTTCTTTTTTTCGATTCAATTTGAATACGATATGTGCATAGGTATCCAAATTATTCCAACTTTCTCCTCCTTCAGCACTAATTACATCTCTCATCCATTGCTCCGCTTTTTTGAGATACACCTCATTGGAAGAATTTTCAGTGATCAAATAACTGTATCGGTTTTTATTTTCTGCATCCAAAATGGAATCACCACTTGCCATGAGAAATGTAAATAATTGCTCCCAATCTCCTTTGCGTTCATATCCGTATATTTCTAACATCGGTGTAAGTGTTTTTATCGCTTCAATGGAAGTTGCTTTTGCTGAGCTTAACAAGCGATTGTATTTAGCCTCCTGAAAATCAGGCTCATTCAGTAAATCAAATGCGGTTTGACGAATCGAATTAAACAAAAATGCATCCACCTCTTCACCGTATTTTTCTTGAAATTTAGTGGTGTTTTTAGCAATGTATTGAGTAACCTTATGATTGAAATCTGCTAAATGTTCTTGAATCAATTTCCAATTATCTTCTCGGTAATAATCATCTTCTGTCAATCGAAAGAGAAAATTATCCAAATCTTTCTGAAAATCTAAGCAGGTATTGGAAACAAGTGATAAATATTCTGCAAAATAAATAGTGTTTAACGGTTCTTTTTTATACCGCTCCTCCACTCCTGCAAAACATTTTTTTGGATCTTTAGCTGTCTCACCTAGCGCGATGTAATATTGCGGATCTTTTTCAGCGCCAGCAGTTCGGTGAATTAATTTTCCCTCTGCATCAATAAACAATAAATTAGGGTAACACATCACTTGATACGATGAACCAATGCGTGTTCCTTCACCTTGATCTTCCATATCAAACTTCGCGTTGATAAAATTCTTGT
>CAIUSK010000133.1 GCA_903901805.1 uncultured Flavobacteriales bacterium | reverse complement strand
TGACAGAGGATTTACCGTTGAAAAAATGCCTATGCTGTCCAAAATGTGGTCATTTAATGACAGGCTTCTACGTTAAAGCTAAAGGACTGTTTTATTACAAGTGCCAGAAAAAATGTATTGGAGTTAATATTAGTGCTATTAAACTTCATGAAACTTTCGAAAGTATATTAAAGGAATATCAATTAGATCTTGGGGAATTAGATTCTGATGTCCTACCTGAAATCATGCATGTTAAGTTGATTGAGTTATCAAAATCCGATGCGAATGAGCTAACTGCAGCAAAATCCAAACTTACCGAAATACGAAAGGAATTAGACATCATAGAGGAACGTTTTGCTACTGGTAAAATTGACGACCTTATTTATACCAAATTCAGTGAAAAGTACAAGAAACAAACTTCTGAATTGGAAGAAAAATTAATGAATCCAAGCCTTAGTAGTTCTAACCTTAAAAAATGCATTTTAAACGGAGTCGAAATGGCTAAAAAACTCAGTGAAATATGGGCTTCTGGAGATTTATTTGATAAGCATAAATTACAACATCTCCTGTTTCCTGATGGATTTGCTTATGACAAGCAAAATGGACGAGTTCTAACTTTTCGCACCAATGTATTTTTTGAGTTAACACGTTCAATATCAATGATTTTATCGGAAATAAAAAACGGAGACCCAATCAATATTGATCAAATCTCCGCTCGAGTGACCTTGTCAGGATTCAAACCTGAAACCTCCTGAGCCGTAATCAGGTGCGCTATTCAGTTGCGCCACAAGGCCTTTTAATTTACGGTGCAAATATAGTAGATTTTTATTAATTTTTCATTATTTTTAAAAGTCAATTATTTTTTTAGTACCTTTATATAAAATTAAGTACCATGAAAAAATTATTTTTAGTTTTAGCGTTGACCGTTTATTCTGGATCAATGATTTCAACAGCAATTGCAGCAAATAACGGATCAACTGTTGTTTTAAATGATGACGATAAGAAAAAGAAAAAAAAGAAAAAAGCTTGTTGTTCATCAACAGAAGCAAAATCTTGTCCTGCAAAAACAGAAACTAAGTCTTGTTGCTCTTCTAAAAAGAACTAAGACAATCTATTTTTATAAAACTGCCTTTGAATCAAAGGCAGTTTTTTTTTTGCTTATTTTTCAATTTTTACTGATTTGGTCTAGATTTTTCGACAACTTCCCTCCTATTCTGTAATTTAAAATCAACAAATATTCTAGTTCTTATCTAATTTTTAATTGCATCGGCTGACCTTATATTTTCACCTTTACTCTTCGCTATGTCCGTTAAAGAAAGATAATCGTTAGCTTTTTGATTTTTTAACTGAACCGTTAGTCCATTTACTTCAATTTCTTTCTTCATTTTACAATAAATTCATTTTTTTTTGATTCTATGAGCGATTTCATCTGCGTTATCGCCACTTGATTGAGTTGTAATATTCGGTCTACTGATGTCAAAGCTTGTTGAATGAGCAGCGCATTTATACTTTCCATGTTACTTAATACAACCAATTGCTCTAAGGTAGCCTGATCGCGCATATTTCCCTCAAACGATGGATTTTGCTCTTTAAATTGTTGAGCAGTCATACCGAATAACGCAACATTCAATAGATCTGCTTCATTGGCATAAATCCTTGAAGCTTGCTCTTTGGTTAAGGAACTCGGTATTAAATGAACCCAGAGCAAAACTTCAGTGAAGTCGAAGGGTTCTTTAATCGCATCTGTGTGAATTTTGTAGTTTATTTTGGCTATTGTTCGTTGAACAGACCATTGGATATTTAGCTGATTTGCTTCTGCTTCTTTGAGACGTTGGAATTCTTTGATCAAATAGAGTTTGAATTCTATTGAAATCCAACTGGCGAATTCAAATGCTATATCTTTATGAGCAAACGTTCCACCGTATCTTCCTGAAGTTGAAACAATTCCAATGGCATTGGTAGATTGAATCCATTTTTTTGGAGTTAACACAAAACTATTCAATCCAGATTCTTTTCTAAACCCGTCGAATTCGACGGGTTTAAAATTAGGATTATACAACTTCTCCCAGAGACCTAAAAGCTCAATGGTAGTTCTATTTCTTAACCAGTTTTTTAT
>CAIUSK010000132.1 GCA_903901805.1 uncultured Flavobacteriales bacterium | reverse complement strand
GGATAGCGCAATTCTAAGGTGTATTTGGCGATAATTGGATCGCCGCCAAAACTAGAAATTGTTTGATCTTCGTACCCTCTCAATGCAATAATCTCTCGTCCACCAATTTGTCCAATACCCGTCAATCCGCTACCACCCATTGTAAATCTATCGAATGGAGTAACTCCTTTGGAATTGTTGTACGCGCCCATAAATCCAAATCCAAAGCGGGGCATCAAAATTAATTTTTTATTTGGAGACAACGGCAAATACCATTCTCCGGTAAATTTCACTTTGAAATATTCTAAGTACTTATATCTTTCTTGCGAAGTTGAATTGGAATAGTCTTTATCCTCAAATAACGAATATGGAAGTGTTCCTTTCATCGTTAAACTAAAATTGGAGCCACTTTGCGGGTAAATTGGAGCACTCACTGAACTTCGTTGAATCACGTATTTAAAAGCAATATCATTAGCATATCCTTTCGTGAGATTAGGGAATACGGAATAATTCATTACATCGTAATACTGATAACTCAATTCATAGTAATTAGTGAAATAATCATCCGGCCATTTTAATCTGCGTTGTAATCCAATACCTGTTCCCGAAATACCAACACCTGAATACGATGGATTGCTTCGTAAAAATCTACCATTTGAAATTGCAGTATGGTTGATCCAATACGACAATGAGTTTGGTTTTTTACCTCCCAACCATGGCTCTGTAAAGGAGAAGGTATAGCTTTGAAAGAAGCTACCATTGGATTGCGCCCGAATAGATAAACGTTGCCCATCGCCACCCGGTAAAGGAGACCATGCATTTTTCTTGAAGAACTTTTTGGTGGAGAAATTATTAAATGTTAATCCCAAAGTTCCAATAATTCTTGGACCTGTGTTTGCACCAGCGCCTCCATAACCTCCAGAAAGCTCGATTTGATCTGAAGATTTCTCTTCTACTACATACTCAATATCAACCGTTCCTTTTTCTGGGTTTGGTATGGGATTTACTTGAAATGCTTGATCATTGAAGAAACCTAATTGGGATAGTTCCCGTTGCGTTCGCATGATATCAGCTTTATTGAACAAGTCTCCTGGCTTGGTTCTGATTTCACGAATAATGACGTGGTCGCTGGTCTTATTGTTTCCCCTTATGCTAATCGTACCATTTCGCGCCTCTTTTCCTTCAATAATTCGAATTTGGTAGTTTATTTGATTGTTGGTCACGTTGGTTTCTACCGGAAAAACATTGAAAAATAAATATCCACGGTCCATATACAGAGATGATATGTCTCTTCCTTCTGGACTGCCGTTCAATCGGGTTTCTAAGAGTGTTTTGTTGTATAAATCTCCTTTTTTTATCCCTAAAATTGTATCCAAATAACTAGATCTATATTTGGTGTTTCCTAACCATTCGATATTTCCAAAATAATATTTGTTTCCCTCGTTGATTTTTAACTGAATAACTAAATTCTTTTCATCAAGTTTAATTACTGTGTCGTATTCAATTACAGCATCTCTCAGACCTACTTTATTAAATTTAGTCAACAAGGTTTCCTTGTCTTTTTCGTAGGATGTTTCAGTAAATTTGGATCGTTTGAAAATGGTAAAAATTCCGCGTTGTTTTGTGTCTTTCATGGCCATTTTCAATTTCCAGGTAGGAATTGCTGTATTCCCAACAATATCAATGGATTTAATTCCGATTTTACTTCCTTTCGCAACAGAAATTATAAAAAGTTCAGATTCGTTAATTAGCGTGTCTTTTTCCCTATTGATAGTAACTTGCACTCCATAAAATCCTTTTTCTCTGAAATACCCACGAATTTTATTTTTGGTTTGAAAAACAAGATTTTCCGTAATTGTTTTCCCAGAAAACAAGGAGATTTCTTCTCTCAGTTTATCCGCGTCTCTGCGATTTACACCGCGAAACATAAACCGGGATAGCTTAGGTCTAGGACTAACTTTTATTACAAAATATATAACTCCAGCAAGTTCCTTTTCAATATGAATTTGGATGTCTGAAAAAATCTCTTCCTTCCACAAGTTTTTGATTGCATTGGAAATCATTTCACCTGGGATTTTGATTTTTTCACCTTGACGCAATCCTGAAATTAATCGAATTCCTTGGTGATCAAAGTTATCTGCTCCTTCAATGCGAATAGGACCAATTTCATACTCTTTCGGATCTAAAAAGTTGAATTTGGAATTAGTGTCCTCAATCGTTACGCTATTGTTTGTTTGTGAAATTAAATTTTCAGCAATGAACAAGGTTAAAAAAAGTACTAATAAATGCCTCATTATTTATCCTTGTATTTGTTCAGAAACTAAACCAAATCTTCTTTCTCTCGCTTGATAATCTAAAATGGCTTTTAAGAAATGTTCTTTTCGAAACTCAGGCCAAAAAATATCTGTAAAATGAAATTCCGTATACGCAATTTGCCAAAGCAGAAAATTACTCACGCGGTTTTCTCCGCTTGTTCGAATTAACAACTCTGGATCTGGGATGTTTTTTGTTGAAAGATAGGATTCAAAGAGTTGTTCATTCACCTGTTCAGATGTCAAATTTTTATTTTCTATCTCAACGGCAATTTTCTTTAATCCTTCCATGATTTCCCAACGAGCACTATAATTTAATGCTAAAACTAGTGTAAGCTCCGTGTTATCTTTCGTTTTTTCACGTGCACCAGCCAATCCTTCTTGGCAATTGCGTGGTAACTGAGTATCGTCACCAATGGTAATCAATCGAATTCCATTTTCGTTTAACTCATCCACTTCATTAGCAATCGATTGAACCAATAAATCCATTAAGCCATCTACTTCTTCCTTGGGTCTATTCCAATTTTCAGTAGAGAAAGCATAGAGGGTAAGAAATTTGATTCCTAGCTCACGAGCAACTTTAATCGTTGACCTAACTGATTCCACACCAGAAGTATGACCGAATAATCTGTCTTGCCCTTGCTGCTTAGCCCACCTACCGTTACCATCCATTATAACAGCAATGTGTTTCGGTATGTTGGTGTAATCAATTTTTGCTTCCAAACTCATGTTAAATTCTTAAACGTCCAAAATGGAAATTTCGTATATAAACCGCGAATTTACGGAATTATAAGATTTTTTAATCATTTTTGATCAAAGTCTTTGATAAATAGCGTGGTAATCCCCATTTAGCTAAAGATCTCAGAACAATTTGCTCGAATCTTTTCAGAGATTACATCTGTAGCAAGGTCATTTTCATCATCACCAAAAGGATCTTCAATTTCCTCTGCTAAAATCTCCATACTTACCAG
>CAIUSK010000131.1 GCA_903901805.1 uncultured Flavobacteriales bacterium | reverse complement strand
GGTTCTAAATACTTCTATCACCAATCTATCGGATGATTGAGAAAGGATAAATGCTTTACAGTTAAAGCTTTACTGGGTTTTTTGTTGGGTTTCAGTTTGGGGGATATATCCTGGAATTAAAGTGGAAAACGGCTTAAATTGACCTAAAAAAGCCATTTGCTTGCAAATTTGCATGACACTTTATCTTTTAACGTATGTTTTAATACGCTTATCATTTTACCATTTTTGAATGCCTTATTATTTATCATGTGTAACTGAAATATTTGACTAGCTTTACCGATAAACATAAATAATGCAAAATAATTATCTAAAATCTATACTTACGGTTATCGTAGTTCATTTTTCGATTTCTCTTTTTAGTCAGTTATCGATATCGAATATCTATGATATGACCTCAACTGGAGGTGTTTTTACCAGTAATTTCTTTAGAACTGTGGCAGTAGATATTAACGGTGATGTTTGGGCTGGAACCAATGGTCAGAAATTGTATCGATTTAATGGAAATGTATGGGAGCCCGCAACAACTTTTACTACACAAAGTTTTAGATTTATTACCCCAAATCCAAATGGGGGTATTTGGGTTGCGCAAAGTGGCAGCACTGGAACCGATGCAATTAATGGTGGTGTTGACTCTTTAGACTCTACTTATGTTAGAACTCATTATGGATCAATTGAAGGACTAGTTTCAAGGTTTACCACGTCACTTACAAGAATGAATAATGGAGATATTATTGCTGTTCACGCTCCAAACACTACTGGTGGTGTTGTTAGTGGAGGGGGAATCAATATAATTTCTAATGGAAATGTAAGTTCTATTTTGAATGGATTACCTTCAGGTGCTTTTGCCAATGATCGAAAATGTTATGCAGTAGGGTCAAATGGAAGTAGCCAATTTTGGGTTGGAGTTGAAAGAGCATGCAATACTTCGGGAGTTTGTAATTATGGGTACATTGCCAAATATGATAATTTAGGAAATCACCTAGGAAATATTGATATTTCCAATTCGCTTATACCTTTCACGAATACTTCTGCATCAACAATTGTTAGATCTATTCATTTTACAAACGACAATAAAGTTTTTATTGGGTTATTTTCTGGTGGTGTTGCAGTTTATGATCTGTCAAGCAATGGTTATACAATGGTTAATGAAACAAACTCACCTTTTCCGGCAGGTGCGTCAGTGAATAACCAAGCTATTTATTCTGTTGGTAATGAGGTTTTTATAGGTACTTCAGCGGGATTATTGATTTATAATTCGAATGGTTTATTAACAAATCCAGCTTCTTATCAATTAATTAATACTGGCTTACCAAGCAATAGTGTTAATGGGATTTCCCAGGGTCCTGATGGACATATTTGGTTGGCAACAAGCGCTGGAATCGTTGAAATGGCTTCTTCTACACTTTCAGGAAGTGTCAATAATAGTATTGCATATTTTGCGCTTGGCACAATCAGCCATTTACCTTTGGATAATTCAAAAGTATATCTTAAAGATATGGTAACTGGGATTTATTTGGATTCAGTTGTTACAGGTGTATCAGGGTCTTTTACATTTCCTTTTCCAACATCATCTAATCCTATTCAGTTGGAAGCTTTTCACACGCTAAATAACAATACCTATTCGTGTAAAATTCCGAATGTCGTTCCTTCAGATATTAATGTTAATCTTTCAGAAGGACTTTGGCAGCAAGTGATGGATTCGCTTCCTAGTTTAAACTCTTTCCAAACGGAAGCTAGCTTTTTTTGGGATTTACTAACTACTTATCCTTCTTTTCAAGGATATTCTGTTGCCGATATTCAGGCTAATCTGCAGCAATTTAAACATTTGTCGGCACAGAATCATGCGAATGAACTTGAGGTTTTGGCAAGAATGATTGTTTTCAAGGAGGTAATGCAATCTTATGGATATAATTCATTGGATATATCTACTAATTTAGTTTCAGCAACAACTGACTTCTTAACTGGTATTTTTTCGGAAGTTTTTTCAAAGGAAAAATTAAATTTAGATGCTTATGCATCCACATTAGTTTCTGATGCAAAAAAGGAAATATTTAAATTGGCAATTGAACAAGCAGTCGAAATTTCAGATCCCGTAATATCAAAATTATGTTCATACATAACTGATGTTGACTTGAGAGTAACAATCGAAGCATCTCTAAAGGCAGCTATTGTTATGGTTAATCAAAATGCAAAATTAGATGCGGGAGAGGATTTAAGTACTTCGCTAATTTTTGAACAGATTAAAGAAGACATAACCAGTCTAGTTAATTTGATTTTCACTAAAGCTTTATTTGAACAATATTATATCAAAAAAACGAAGCAAAATATTACGACAGCGAATGTAAATTTAAATTCAGCAAATACAACTTCAAATTTTATAACTGCAGCAAATAATGCCAATACTAATATTCAAACGTCTCAAAATTTATCAACAAATGTAAAGACGGGAATGACCAATTTCAGTACAGCTTCTGAAGCGGCAGGTCAAGCAGAAACTTTATTTAATGCAGCATCCACCATTGCAGCTTTTACTGGTTTCGGATTGGGTTATGCGGTGATTTTAAAATCAATGGGAACTGCAGCACAAGTAATGAAACATGGACTTTTAGCATCATCTGTTGCACTTGGAGGAATGAGAATGTATTATTTGAAAGCTGAAAGCTTGACAGCGGCAAATGAATCATTTATACCGGCACTTCACACGATTCCTGATAATAATTATCAACCAATTTCATTGATACCATTAAATGATGCGTTAACTAATTATCAAAATCAACTTCAAGTCACCATGGATTTTGTTCAAAATAATGATCAAAACAACGCAATCGATGCTATGATCAATTTATATTATTTGGATTCTGTTCTTGCCAAGCAATACTACATTACATCTGCACAAATGCTTACCGCTGCACCACAATACCACTTGCAGTCGGGTAATGGAGATAATTTTACAAATTCAATAATCATAGGTGGAATTGAAGATAATCGTTCAAAACGAAGAAGCTTTTCAAATTTTTTCTCGGCATACATGATCGACAGCATAGATAATTCTTTGATTGACTCAATTGTTTTTATTGGTAATGATATTATCGCAGATGGATTGGATTTATTTGATTCTCTTTCTTTTTACAACGTAGAAATTGAAAATATTCCAGTAGAGCCTCATTTACTTGACCTGGGTGTTTTGGATCAAAATCCTTTTGTATACGGTCAAACTAAAACCGTTCGTGCCGTTGTGAAAAATATTGGTCAAAGCGATATAAATAATGTCTATGGTAAATTCCAAATAGGAGGAGGATTTAATGCAATTCAAGACTCGGTTTATCTCGGAACAGTGGCAGCCGACCAAATTGACACATTAGAATTTCAAGTTACTGCTCCAACTTATGATACAATTGTTCACTTTACAATAGATTTGAATGCTTCCAATGGTGAGGTAGACGGTATTGGTGGAGCACTAATGGTTAATGGTGGTAATCCAGTCCAAGTTAGTGAAATCGAAATCGAAAAAACGTTAGTTAAATTGTGGCCTAATCCTGTGAAAAATGAGTTGAGTATTTCAACGAATTCAAATGCATTTAATTTGCAAATATTTAACTTGCAAGGTAAGTTGATGCATTCAAGCTATTCCAACGGCGCTTCATTAACTCTTGATGTACAGCGTTTTGAAAATGGATTATATTTAATTCAAGGTGTTAAAGACGGTTCAATTCTATTTCAAGATAAATTCATTAAACTGTAATATGATAAAGTGTATGAATAAAAAATGCTCTAGTTGCTTGAATTAAGAAGAGAAATAATTTTACGCCCAAATACAATAGCACAATTGGATGCATGGGTTGATTGGGTTTTGATTCAGGGCAATAATTAATCTGTTGAATTTAAAAGTTGGTCATGTATTAGTGGTCTAATTTGACATCAACCCCCAAAAAAAAGTCCTAATCGATTTCTCAATTAGGACTTTCAATATTGGAAAGTAGAAATTAATCTTTCTTGTTCGAATCTTTAATTTTTCCGCTTACTTTTTCTCTTTTCTTCATACGCTCAATTTTTTTCTGAGCGATAGTTAATTCCAATTTGGTGTATTGTTCCGAGGTTAATACATTTTTCAACATCGACATTCTGGCCTCATTGTTCGACTTTAGTATCTCGTTTTTCTGAGTTTCTGGAATCGTGTTATCTGCAGTTACTCTTTCATTTTTCTGCATAATCCCTAAGTTTATTTCTTTAACTTTTGATGCTTGATCATCGGTTAACGATAACTCAGTTTTCATGCGCATTGTTTGATTGGTTGCGCGCTCTTCAGCTGTTTTCTGACCAAAGCTAAGCGTAGAGCTCAATAAAACGAATCCTAGTACAAGTGATTTTAGTGTTTTCATAAATTAAATTTAATGTCCGAATTTACAAATAATATGCCAACTTAACAACGAAATGGCCAAAACTTCTTTTCTGCATACTCAAATACTTAGAATCAAAATCTTACCTTTGTTGCACTATGATTGAGTCCCACGAAAACAGTTTCTATCCACCAAAACCAATTTTATCAGAGAATAAAGAAACAGCTCATTGGCTTAAAACGGTGTTTTCCATACTTTTATTTATAGGAACTTTCATGCTGATTTTTGAAGAAAAAATTTCATTCGTGTTGATGTTGGTGCTTGTCTTGTTTTTGCATGAGTTGGGACATTTTCTGTTGATGAAATTGTTTAAGTATGAAAATGTAAAAATGCTTTTCGTTCCTTTAATGGGGGCTTTTGTGCAAGGCAAAAAGAAACAATATTCTCAGTTTGAAAGTTTGCTGGTTGTTGGTGCAGGTCCTTTTCCGGGAATGATGTTCGGTATTTTGTTTCTTTATCTGTGTCAAGTGAATTTTGACGCCAATTTCTTTCTAATAGCCATTTTGTTTTTGGCATTGAACATAATCAATTTACTTCCGCTAGATCCCTTAGATGGCGGACAACTTTTTAAACTTCTCTTGCGAAAAAATTCCGATTTGTTCTTATTGATTTTTTCTTTTACCTCCTCCATGATATTGATAGTATTGGGTTTATATCTTGAAAATTGGTATTTGACGGCCTTTGGCTTTTTTATGGGGTTTCGGGTTCAAAACATGCAAAAGAATTATATTATTCGCAAAAGTTTGAAGAAAGAGAATATTAATTTCACGAAAGATTATAACGATTTAACCAATCAAGAATATTCTCAAATTAAAGAAATCATTCTAGATAGCTCAAAAACGCTCAAAAAATTCAAGGATATGGACGAAGGGGATGATGCAGACAAATTAGTCGCTCAAGAAGTAAATTCTATTTTGATAACTCCAATGACCATGGATGCTCCATTTTGGCTAAAAGGAATCATTTTAGTTATCTGGATCTCCTCTTTTATTCTTCCCATTTATTTCATCGCTCAAATCGATACTAGTGTTTTTGATTATGGTGTTTTTATTAAATGAGAAAGTACGCTTTTTACATGAGTCTGGTTATGGTGTTATAAAATCTGTCCTGGCAGGAAACCGGTATTTGGTTGAAAATGAATCAGGTATCGAACTTGTTGTTTATAGCCATGCGCTTGTGAAAATATACAGCGAAGAATACGCTACCGAAATTGTATTCAAAGATTCTGCAGCGTTAAAACAAAAAACCAAAGAGCCCAAGGAAGATCCAGAAATTGATTTGCATATCGAGGAACTAATTGATCATTTTAGTCGCTTATCTAATTATGAAATACTTCAATGCCAAATCAGATACTTGGATACTTTTGTTCAACGGATGCTTTCGCGTAATTGCAGAAGATTTGTTGTGATTCATGGAGTAGGAGAGGGGGTCTTAAAAAGTGAGGTTCGAGTTGCTTTGAAAAAATACATTGGGGTTTCCACAAGGGATGCAAACGCTCAAAAATATGGAAAAGGGGCAACTCTTGTAGAAGTTAATTATAATTTAAGGTAAGGCTCAATCCTTTTGATTAATTTTGCACTATGTCAATTCAAGAAAAACAACAAGAAATTATTGATGAATTTATCGTTTTTGACGATTGGATGGATAAATACGTATACATCATCGACCTAGGAAAGG
>CAIUSK010000130.1 GCA_903901805.1 uncultured Flavobacteriales bacterium | reverse complement strand
AGATTCCAATTGGAGAAATGCGAAAACAGAAATGGAATCCTTATCCGCAGAATTGAATCAAATTGCAAAAACAATAGGCGAATTATTTAAATCAGGCAAGCAAGAAGAGGCATCTGAGTTAAAAACTAAAACTGCTGATCTAAAAGCGAAGGAGTCTGCATTAAAAATATCTGTTGATGAATTAGAAAGTCAAATTTCAACGTTGATGTACACGCTTCCTAATGTACCTAATGATCTTGTTAAACAAGGAAAAACTCCTGAAGATAATGAAACTGTTTTTGAAAAAGGAAATGCCCCAGCTTACACTTTTGAACCCTTGCCTCACTGGGATTTAGCAAAGAAATTTAATTTAATCGATTTTGAATTAGGCGTTAAAGTTACGGGCGCTGGATTTCCTTTTTATATAGGAAAAGGAGCTAAATTGCAACGAGCTTTAATTCAGTTTTTTTTAGATGAGGCGGACAAAGTAGGTTACACAGAATACATTGCGCCATTTATGGTTAATGAAGCAAGTGCAACGGGTACAGGTCAGTTACCAGACAAAGAAGGTCAAATGTACCATACTCCAACGGATGATTTTTATTTGATTCCAACTGCAGAGGTACCATTGACAAATATTTATAGAGATGTTGTTCTTCCTTCAGAAGATTTTTCATTGAAATTAACAGGTTATACGCCTTGTTTTCGACGTGAAGCAGGTTCATATGGTAAAGATGTTCGTGGATTGAATCGCTTGCACCAATTTGACAAAGTAGAAATTGTTCGGGTGGAACACCCTTCAAATACAGCGAAAGCACTCGATGAAATGGTTGATCATGTGAAAGGATTATTGGATAAGTTAGGTCTTCAATTTAGAATTCTGCGCCTTTGTGGTGGGGATATGGGTTTTGCATCTGCTTTGACGTATGATTTTGAAGTATTTTCTGCTGCACAAGAAAAATGGCTTGAAGTTAGTTCTGTTTCACGCTTTGATACTTTCCAATCCAATCGATTGAAACTACGATTCAAAACAGATGATAAGAAAACTCAACTTTGCCATACCTTAAATGGTTCTGCATTAGCATTACCTAGAATTTTAGCTTCCATTTTGGAGAATTTCCAAGATGAATCAGGGATAAATATTCCAGAAGTACTTCATCCGTATTTAGGTTTCACTCGTATTGAATAATATTTATGAAAAACATATACTTTTTATTTCTTGCAGTTATTCTTTTTAACTCATGTTCGGATATCGAGAAAACGAATCGATTGGCTAAAGTCGATAAAATGCTTCACGGATTAGACAGTATAAAAATTCAATTAAACAAACAAAAAATAGATTCGTTAGCCGATATGCAGTTGGCTGCGCAAGGAGTTGAATTGAGAATAAAAGAGAATTTTAAGTCTGACACAATAGATTTGGAGTTAGGTAAAAAAATGGATCAATATAAACGAATGAGACGAGCCATTCCTAAATTGAGAACTAACTTATTTAAGCTAGAAAAAGGAATCCTCGAGCTTTCTAAATCTTTGACCTTATTACGAAAAGACATTGAAAATAATAGTGGTATTCGTGAAAAGTATGATGAGTATATTAAGTTTGAGAAAAATAAATTTGATCAGATTTCGATTTTATTCAAAGATTTTCAAACGAACCAAAAGAAAATCATAGACTCGTATTCTTTATTACACCTTGAGTTATATAATTTTTCGATGCAATTAATCCAAAAATGAATCAACTAAAGTCTATTATATTCATTTTGTTTTTCCTTGTTT
>CAIUSK010000129.1 GCA_903901805.1 uncultured Flavobacteriales bacterium | reverse complement strand
CGATATGTCTGAATTTGAAAAAAACAGAAAGCGATTATTAAAAGATAAAATAAATCCAACCCCTTTTTATTTACAGCAAATTAATCAACTGTGATGAGGGACTTTACCTTTGAAACATACCGGAAATTACTTAAACAGATAATTCAATCAGGGTATGAATTTCAGTCTATGGAAGAATTTATTACCACTCCTAAGAATAAGGTTGTTGTTTTGCGTCATGATTCTGACATATGGCCAAAAAATGATTTAAAAATGGCTCATATTGAAAACGAATTAAAAGTAAGAAGTTCCTATTATTTTCGAGTTCCTGAGACGTTCAACGAAGAGATTATTTTAAAAATAGTTGGGTTATCACACGAAATTGGTTATCACTACGAAGATTTAGTGCGGTCAAAAGGAAATCAGGATATGGCAATTGCTAATTTCAAGATAAATCTCAATCAGTTGCGCAGATTTTATCCTGTCAAAACTATTACTCGACATGGTAGACCACTTTCAAGAATCGAAAGTTTAAAACTTTGGGAAGAATATAATTACAAATCACTAGGGATTAAAGCAGAGCCCTATTTAGATGTAGATTATTCAAAAGTTCTATACCTAACAGATAATGGTAGCAAATGGAATGCAAGTTCAAGCAATATAAGAGATTACACGTATAGCGAATATTTTAATTTTGACATTGAAACAACCTTTGACTTGATTGAGGCTTTTAGTCAAAACAAATTACCAAATCAAATAATTTTAAATGTTCATCCTGCAAGATGGAATGATAATTTCTTAGTTTGGACCTACCGTTTTTTCCTTCAAAAAGCAAAAAATAGTGCAAAAACATCGCTAAAGTCACTGCGGAAATGAAAAAAAATGAACGATTTTGTTTTATTACCAACGATGTTGAAACAACTTCAATTTTGCATCATGAATTGCGAGATGAAACAGGGAAATTTGTGCTTGAACAAGGAATGCCTAGATTATTAGATTTATATGATGAATATGATATTAAAACAACTTTTTTTTACACGGGTTATATAGCTAATTTATACCCAGAAGTAGTAAAAATGGCTTATGAACGAGGCCATGAAATCGCATCGCATGGCTACTCTCATAAAGTTGAAAATGCATTCGACGTGATGAGTGAGCAAAAAATTAGAGAGCATTTAAATCGTTCTAAACACACATTAGAGCAAATAATAGGAGACGAAGTAATTTCATTTCGTGCTCCGGCTTTACGAGTCAGAAAGAACATTTCGATGGCTTTACTTGAAACTGGATTTTTAATCGATAGTTCGGTAGCTTCTCAGCGAATAGATATGTTTTTATCTTTCGGAGTTAAACACAAGTTGAATTGGTTCCGTTCTCCGAGAGGGATTTATTTCACAAAAGCCGAAGATATTTTTTCAAAAGGGGATTCTTCCCTATTAGAAATCCCTGTTTCTTCTGCTCTATTACCATATATAGGTACGTTTATGCGAATTTCGCCTTTGATTCTTTCTGTAGTTCGTTCATCGTTAAACTTAGAAAGCAAATTGACAGGTCGACACATCAATTTCTTAACACATCCAAATGAATTTATTGATGAGCCCCCAATTGATTCATTAACAACAAAAAGAAGATCAAAAAATTATCTTTCTTATTTACTGGGAGATCTACTACGTCATAGATTAAAAATAAAAAACTTAGGTAGTCCAGCAATTCCTTTACTTAAGAAAGAACTTAATTATTTGTCTAGTAAAGAATACAACTTTATGCGTTGTAAAGACGTCTATTCACTATATAAAACACGACAATAATGCCTGCTAAAGAGGTTCTTGAATTTTACAAATTAAAAGGCATCTCAGGATATATTATCTATGGGTTTCGATTTATGCGCAATTTTGTTTTAGATAAAATGGCATTTTTTTGTCCTGTAAAATCTTGGAGAACTCAACTTCATCGTTGGAAGGGTATCAAGATAGGAAAGGGGGTTTACATTGGTCATGAAGTAATTTTTGATCGAATATTTCCAGATCAAATCGAAATTGGGGATTATACATCAATTGGGGATCGTGCAATAATCACTGCTCATGCCAATATACCCTCTGATACTCCTCTTAGAGAAATCTACCCAAGAATAATTAAACGTACAGTAATCGGTACAGGAGTATGGATTATGCCGAATGTTACAATTATACCAGGGGTTAATATAGGAGATGAATCGGTAATTGCAACCGGTAGTGTAGTAACAAGAAATGTGGATTCACGAACTCTTGTAGCGGGAGTTCCTGCAAGGTTTATAAAAGATCTAAATTCAAATTTGGATAAATAAATTAATCTATTTAACTTTAGAAAAAATAGTAATGAAAAAAATAGTTGGTTTTCTAGCTTTGTTAATCATATTTTTTAATCAAGCCAACAGTCAAACACCACCTATGACTCGTTTGACGGACGTTTTTTGTTATAATTATGTTCTTCCTACTCTATATTCTAATTTCTCAGCTATAAAACAAACATGTGGTGGTTATATTTTTGATGTAGAGAATCAATCAACACTTCAAGCAGCATCATTTGTGACTACAGGAAGTGTGGCAGGTAGAACAACGAATTTATCCAACTTTCCAGCTGCAGGAATTCAATATTCGACGATATATAAGGTTCGTGTGAGAACATGGATTGGAACTCCCTCAAATGTAAGTGCTTACAACCCTATTATCTGTTATGTTATTACGCCTTCCGCTGTAAGTAAAGTCCAGGCGAGTCAGTGTAATACTACTTTAACTTCTCTGTTTTCACCAATATACGCGGACAATATTGTGGGCGCCCAAGCTTATGAATATCAGCTTATAAAACTGCCTTTAGGAACTGTAGATACTTATCAAAAAACTTCTGGAACATTAAACGCATTTTCGTTAGGAGATTTTTCAAATTCTTTTATCGATTACAATACAACTTATGAGGTTAGGGTGAGAGTCAAGGTTAATGGAATTTTCGGCCCTTTTGGTACTATGTGTACCATAACAACGCCAACCACCATCCCAAGCTCTCAATTATCAATTTACTGTAATGCCACACTTCCTTTAGTCAATTCCCCAATTATTGCAGTTCAAATACCTGGAGCTGATGCGTACAAATTTCAAGTTACTAATGGTGTAAATACAACTGAAATAATTCCTGATCCTATAGATTATACAACCGTATTAGTTCCCGCAATCAATACCACCTATGCCGGAACTCCAGCAGATATTTCATGGGTGGGGTATAATATGTCAGTTCAAATTAGAGTTGCCATTAATATCGATGGAGCTTGGCAGCCTTATGGTCCGATTTGTACTGTTACAACCCCCTGTGGTACACAGCTTACTCAAGCAATGAATGGAAAAATAGTAAATTATTTGCATTATGACGATATACTTGCTGATTTATCAACATGTACCGTTTTAGAAGATTATCAGTTTAGGTATAGAATTGGAAGCAACTCTACTACTTATGTAACTGCTTCGGCAGGTAATGAAGCAACGGCAAGTGGAACGGATAATAAAGTGTTTATTGCCGATTTTGGCCCAATTACTAATTTCCCATCCAGTAATCCATATGGAAAAGATTATCGAATTTCAGTAAGATTAAAAGTGAATGGTGCTTGGACGGATTGGGGCATCGAAAGAATTGTAAAATCAGTAACAAGCCCTGTAACAAAAATTAGGGATGGAGTTTTTCCGGTAGCTGGTACAAGTCAATGTGGAAGTAGCTTTGCTTCTCCATTTCAAATGTCAAGTATTTCAACCATTCTTGGCTCTTACAATCTTTACGGTTTTGCCAATTCAACTTTTGAAGTTACTGAGCTGGATGGATTAGGAAATAACGTTATTACCAAGACTTTAACTAGGGATGTCGCAACATATGGATCTATGGCAAGGGCATTTAGACTAAATATGATTGAAGCATCAACACCGACTGGTACAGACGGTTATTGGGCGACTAAATTTAATACCGTATTTAAAATTCGTGTGAAAACAAATTTAGGTAATTATAGCGATGTATGTTATGTGAAAACTCCTATTGCTATTATGATTGATAATGAGCCTTATGAAATAACCGATGAAATGTTCAAAGATGAGTTAGCAACCAACACTGCTAATTTGGATAATTCAAATGAAATTGACGAAACAAACGAACAAGTTACCTTTTTCCCAAATCCTTATTCAAAGTCTTTAAGCGTTAAATATACAGAGGCCTTTTCTAAGTTAAATTTTGTTTCTATCAGAGATGTTTCCGGAAAAGAAATATATGCTGGAAATAT
>CAIUSK010000128.1 GCA_903901805.1 uncultured Flavobacteriales bacterium | reverse complement strand
GTAGCGCGCAAAGGCGGTGTGGCTTTTTTGGTTCAAAATGATTTGTATTATACAACGGGTGTTTCAACAGATACCCGCTTAAATGAAACGTGGCGCCTTGATAATGTGGCTGAATTGGATGAAGTTTTATCGTTTCAATTTCAGGTTTTTCCGAATCCAAGTTCAACTGAAATCACGATAAAAGCAAATGAACCGATTGTTTCCATTGAGATACTTGATGAATTGGGAAGATTGCAATTCGCTGAAAAAATCAATGCTACGCATTTTCAATTCATTGCAAATTTTCTGGAAACTGGAAATTATTTTGTCAAGATTACAACTGAAAATGGTGAACGGATTGAAAAGTTGGTTGTTGTCGCTAATTGATTCATACTTATTTATTATATTTACATTTCATATTTATAATTCAAAAATATGTCAACTTTCACAAGTTCGTTGCCGGATGATCTTTTAGAACAACTTGCCAACAAAGCCAAGGAACTTTCTGTACCTAAAAATACGCTTATTGAACGAGCGCTACGCATTTATTTAGAGCAGTTGAATCGTGCTTCGTATATCAAATCCTACAAACGGATGGCAGAAGATGCTGATATCAAACAAATTGCAGAAGAAGGAATGGCGGATTATTTGAGTCAATTGGACGAAGAATGAAACAAGGCGAAATTTGGTATACCAACTTGAATCCTGTGGAAGGAAGTGAACAAGCCGGTTTCAGACCTGTAGTAATTATCAGTGGAAACTTACTTAACCAATATGCCAATGCAGTGATTTGTGCCCCGCTAACAACCCAGATCAAAAACTACCACGGAAATCTTATTTTAAATCCAACTTCTGCGAATGGCTTAGTATCAACCTCCGAGGTTTTGACATTGCACGTTCGATCGATATCAAAAAGTAGATTAAAATCGCGTGTTGGTTATATCTCAAACCTGGAGTTGAAACAAATTCAAAAATGCCTCCAAGAGTTTCTGATATACTAAAAAGCAAGTAAATAAATTACGCATTTTGAATAACGCAATTTGCGTAATATTTTAAAAGAAATAGATTTCGTCAAAATTCACAATTGCGGATGTTTTCCTAACTCATTTTCATTAAAGTACAATATCAGAACCTTCAATACTTATTCCAACATTATTTCAGAATTAACAGTACGATTTTTCCTTCTTTCTCTAAATACTAACATATTTCTATTTTGTTGCTCACAACTATTTAAGCCAATTAAATTTCTTCTCGTTTCAATTTCGGAATCATGTGAATTATCAGGGTCTTCATGCCAAACATTATAATAGTTGAACTCTCCATATTTTTTATTGTCGCATTACTACTTGCTTGGATTGACGGAATTGGCGTGTTGCCACTGATTATGTTGTAATCAGTATTAAAGTAACTAAGGCTGAATGATTTAATTTGCAGTAAAAAAGACATAAATCCTTTTATTACAAATTTTTAGTAAAATTCTTTCCGCCCTTCTTTCCGCATATAAAGTAATCATTTAATTCTTCAATAAACTCAATTTCTTTATCCATTAAATCGTTATTACCAATTATTCTTAAAGATTTCAATTTTGGAAGCATTTTTAAACTTTGAATTGAATCAATGACCCCACAGTCTTCAATTATAAGTTCTTCAAGCTCAGGAAAATTTAAAAGTTCCTCATAAGTTTTAAATCTTTTACATGACTTCAAATGAATTTTTTTCAGTTTTTCAGTTTCAAAAATTCCATTTAAAGTTACCAACTTTGGCATATAATAAAGACCTAATTCCTTATATTGATTGTTTTCAATAAAAGTTAAAGATTCAAAATGATTTGAAACTAT
>CAIUSK010000127.1 GCA_903901805.1 uncultured Flavobacteriales bacterium | reverse complement strand
TAGGGTACGTTTTCATTGGCAAAATCTTCAAATTTGATAATGAATCGAACAGTGCCTTGTCCGCCTGGAACTAAAACAACGTCTTTTCTGCCAGCTAATTCTGGTGGAGGGGCTACTCCGTTGATATCCAAAATATAAAAAGGTACATTGTGTATATGGAAAGGATGAGCAATCGGGGTATTATTTTGGAGTGTCCAAATTTCAATGTTATTCAATGGGATTTGGTAATTAATAACATCCATATTAAAAAGTGCGTTATTAATAAAAAACGGTCCTGAAATAGCCGTTGGCCCCATATTTTGAGGGCTGAATGTTAATGTTTTAGTTGCATTCTGAGTTCCTTCAATCCATGGTGTTTGACTAACAAGTATTGATGGGATAGTGAAAATTGCATTGCTCGTTGGGGGAATTATCTGAATGGAGAGCAAGTTAAAATTAGAACCGTTTAATGGATTTAGTGAGTAATTGGTAATCGTTTGCCCAGGACCCATTCCAGGCTGCACTGCTCCATAGGTTCCATTTGGTAATTCTGAGGCGAAAGACATCAATTGTATCGTTTGTCCTTCCATTCCTTGAAGATTGAGTAGAATTTCTGCTCGCTCACCAGGAGCAAGTTTCATTCTGTTTTTACTCACTGGTGCAGCAAGTAAACCACCGTCTGTCCCTATTACAAAAAATGAACCTCCATTAGATAACCCGAGATTATACACTCTTTCTGATGAACCATTTAATACTCGTAGTCGAACTATTTGAGCAGGTAAATCAACATATGGATCAATAGTGGCATTCACCATAACAGTAGTGTCCAGTGCTGTTTCAGCTATTATTTGATTGGTTGCTGTAAATCCTTTAGTTTGAATTATTAATGGAATATCATCAATCCCATAGGTTCTAGGCAGTTGAAGTGATGCTTCTTCTTGATCCCTCACGATAATCATTCCCGCAATTCCCATTTGTACGTGCATATTTGTCATATGATGCAAATGCGGATGATACCAATGTGTGGAAGCTTTGTCTTTTACTTCAAAACTTGGCGACCAAACGGTGAATGGGGCAATGGGTGTGTGCGGCCCTCCATCATTTTCAGAAGAAACATGCATGCCGTGCCAATGAATGGTTGTTGAATCAAACAACAAATTGGTTACTTCAAAATTTACCTGTTGCCCTTTATTGAGTATAATCGTGGGCGCTAAAATAGGACCATTTATTCCCATAGTTTCTGTTTGGTCGCCCGCAAAAAAATGCATGTGATCATGCGTTATTTCTAACGGGATAAAAGAACCTGAAAGAGTATCAGGTATCATTAAAAGTTGTTGTCCAAAAGAAGAAACTGGCAAGAAAAGAAGAAATAGAATTTTTTTCATAGTCAAGGAAATAGACGTTTGAGTATTAATGATAGTTTTGATAATTTATAACCGATTATTTCTTACAAGTTCTAATTCCAAAAGGAAGGTATAGTGGACAAAAACTAACTAAACTAGTTAAAACAAAGATTCCTGACAGAGCCAATAGCACAAAAGCTATAGTTCCTGTAATAAGATTAGTGAAGTATAATATAACGACCAATAAAGCGATTAAAACGCGTACGATTCGATCTGTAGAACCCATATTTTTTTTCATAACTCAAAATTTTTTATAAAATTGGTGTTTTCTTTAAAACTAGAAGGTAACATTAGTTACAGAACAAAGAATCTTATAAGTTTTAGTATAAAATGATTGGGGACTTTACGTTGAAAGCATACTAAAATTGAATAATTTGTATCTTTAGCAACTTTTAGTTACAATCTACGTCAACTTTTTATGATTTCAAGATCGATTTTTTATTGTATTCTTCTTTGCATTATTTCCCGTGCGCCTCTTTTTTCTCAAACATTCGTTTTTGCTCAATTAACGGGTAATCCGAATTTAAATACAACTGGGTGGAATTTAACCGGAAATGCCTATGTTGGAGATACTCAAGGAGATACCGATGCCAATTCCAATGAATTGATTTTAACGAATGCAAGCGGGAATCAAAGTGGCGGTGTGTTTTTTTCTACCCCAATAAATCCATCAATATGTCCGAAATGGACTGTAGAATTTGATTACCGTATTTGGGGAGGCAGTGCCGCTGATGGTCTTGCTTTTTGCTTTTTGGATGTTCCACCTGCAGGTTTTGTAAATGGAGGAGGAGTAGGTATTCCAGGGACTGCCAATGGTCTTAAAGTTATTTTGGATACGTGGGATAACGGCTGTGGGGCAAATCCTGAACTTCAAATTTACTCTGGAGTAGGGTATAATGAATGCATAGCAGGTATTGTAAAACTGAATAATACTGCAGGGAATTTGGGTTTTATGAGAAGTAACAACTATCAGCCTGTAAAAATCACCTATGTGAATGGGATTGTAACCTTGTTTATTAATAACATTCAATACCTCACAGCAAACTTCCCGATCAATTTTGCAGGATATATGGGATTTACGGCTTCAACAGGAGGAGCTACAGACCAGCACTC
>CAIUSK010000126.1 GCA_903901805.1 uncultured Flavobacteriales bacterium | reverse complement strand
TACTTCGGATTTAATTAACTTGCGTGCTATGAAAAATTCAGACGGCAACTATTTTCATTTTAGGATTCAAAGTTACATAATGCTATTGAGTAGCATGTGTTTTTTATTCATTTTAATTTCTTCCTGCTCATTCGGGGCCACAAAAAGCCCATCAGATACTATTCATTCCAGAATTAAAGTGCTGAAATCAGCCCAAATCACGCTGGGGAATCAACAAACAGAATTGTATCTTACCCTGCTAGAAAATAAACGTGTTGCGGTTGTTGGGAATCAAACTTCGACTATTGGAAAAACACATTTAGTGGATACTTTGCTCGCTTTGGGAATTCAAGTTAAAAAAGTTTTTGCGCCCGAACATGGTTTTCGTGGAGTGGCGGATAATGGCGAACACATTGCCAACGAAACGGATAAAAAATCAGGGCTTCGGATTATTTCCTTGTATGGTTCGAATTCAAAACCAACAGCCGAGCAGCTCGCTGATATAGATGTTGTAATTTATGACATTCAAGATGTTGGTGCACGTTTTTACACCTATATTTCAACGCTTCACTACGTGATGGAAGCCTGTGCAGAAAATAACAAAAAGTTGATTGTTCTCGATAAACCAAATCCAAACGGACATTATATAGATGGCCCAATTTTAGAACCCGCATTCTCCTCTTTTGTGGGAATGCATCCTGTACCCATAGTTTATGGAATGACAATCGGTGAATATGCCCTTATGATTAATGGAGAAAAGTGGTTAAAGAATGGTGTTTTATGTTCGCTAGAGGTTATCTCCTGTAAAAACTATTCCCACGACACCTTCTATTCCTTACCGATAGCACCATCACCGAATTTACAAACAGACAAGTCTATTGCTTTTTATCCGAGTCTTTGTTTATTTGAAGGCACGACCATTAGCGTTGGAAGAGGAACTGAAAGACCGTTTGAAATATTTGGCCACCCGAAATTCACAAAAACAGGTTTCACTTTTACACCAACACCGCGATTGGGGTCAAAAAACCCACCATTCATGAATCAGCTTTGTCAAGGCGTTGATGTTTCACAAAAAGTAAACATACCTCTTTTCGAACTAGATATTGACGTACTTTTTCAAGCAAAAAAACAGTTGGGAAGCCGCGATATTTTTATTAACTCACCAAGCTTTTTCAATAAACTTGCTGGTAATTCAACCCTAAAAAATCAACTTGAAAAAAACGTTTCCGTCAAAGAAATCAGAAAATCTTGGCAACTAGGACTAGATTCATTTAAAAAAATGAGGGCCAATTATTTACTTTACCCCGATTAATTTGTTTCGATAATCGCCTCTCGTAAATCATCTGACATAATTGAATCTGGATTTTTATTCAAAGCTTTTCGAATACCTACTGCTGAACGCATTTCATAGAGCACTACCTTTTTCCCCGAAATCTTTATGGCTTGAACTTCTTCTTTATTTATAGCAGCATTTCTAATAACAATGCCCTGCACCAAAAGATTATTTAGCAAGATACTTTGAGTATTATCAAATGTAATTGCATCGTAATATACTACGTAAAAAGCATCCAATAATTGGGAGATTAAGTTGCTGTTATTTGTAACTAATCGCACTTGAATTCCTTCTTGATGAAGAAAATCAATAGCATTTAATGCATTAATCAACGTTCCGGCCGTAATGACTTGATTCAAACAAGTATTTGTATGGCGGATATCTAAGTAAAGTATTTTTCCCATCAAAAGAATAGGATTTAAATCGGATAATCGGATTAATTTTTCTTGATGGAGTGACTTATACCTTACTCCCTGTAATTCTTCATTAGTTCTAGAATTTATACATCCCTCACTGGTCGTTTCTGTTTCAAGTTTTGTATCATGATACAACCACAAATCGCCATCCATTGAAAGTTGAACATCTACCTCCACCCCATCGCAACCGGGCATTTGAAGTGCAAATTCGATTGCTTCTTTGGAATTGTCATGAAACATCGAATTACCCATGGATAATCCCATTCCAGCATGTCCAACAACCTCGACCAAAGAAAAATTAGACTTTTTCGTACAGCCGTTGAACAATAGAACAACTAAAAGATAACTAATCCAACGCATAACCTATTCCAATTGAGCCATGATAAGCACTAGTTGCCGCATGAATATACCGACCAGAAGAAAGTTTAAAATTCTCCAAAACTCCTCCAAATCCAGCTCGATGAATAAACAGTAATTTTCTACCCACTTGAAAATAATAACCGAATAAAAAAGTTGAAAATTGGTGCAGTTCATTTACCCGCAATAAAGCGTGCGTCAAACGGACTTCTGGTCCAAAAAAAACAGTTGACTTTTTCTCATTATTTCGTGATAAAAACCCGTATGACAAACCAAAATTCAACTCAGGAAAAAATCGATTTTGGTAGAATGTCCGATTCAATCCAATTCCTAAACCTGCGGAATAATTCAACTGCTTGTTTCGCATCGAAAAATGAAAATGAGAAAAAATGTCAAACTTTTGAATCGAAAATGATTGCGAAATTGATTTTTGAGGATATAGATTCGGAGAATTAAAATCAGTCTGTTGACTTAAACTGGCGTGAGCGATAATAAATATGACAAAAGAAACGATTAATTTCATGAATCGAAACTAATCAAATTTTGGACATTTATTACATGGATAACCCTTGGATTTGTATTTTTTGCAACACTTTTTTTTCTTGTCGCAGCATTCAATCGTTCGAACTTTATCTCGACTAAATGTAGTTAATTCTATTAATTCAATTTTGGACATTGTTGTTATTTAGAATAATTCTACACAAAGATAAAAAAGAAATTTAAATCTTTACCATTCTTCTTCTTTTCCGTCTTCCTTATTTGCCTCGTTCAATAATTTTTGCCAGTTATAACTGGTGTCCTCGGCGTCGTTAATTATCCAACGATACTCATCTTGCTTTAAATGATATACTTCAATTTGATCACCTGTATAGGTTTCTATCGCATCAATGAGAATCTTTTCATCTGGACTACAAAAAGCGATTGCTTGACCTTGGCGATTTCCTCGACCAGTTCTTCCGCAGCGATGAACATAATTTTCAGGATTTTCGGGTAAATCATAATTAATCACATAATCAACATCCGGAATATCTATTCCACGAGCGGCCACATCGGTTGTAATTAGCACATTGTTTTCTCCTGAACGAAAGCGATCCAACAATTCAAATCGTTTTTTTTGATCCATTCCACCATGTAGCGACTCAACTTTCAACCCGGCACGTACCATAGCAGCATCAACACGTTCAGCCCTAACCTTGGTACGGACAAAAACAATAAATTTCCCCGTTTCATACTCTTTTAGGATATTTTCAAGAAAAAATCGTTTATCATCCATCTCAATAAATGCCACCGAATGATCTACTTTTCCAGCAACAGGATTATTTGGAGAAAATTGAATACGCAGGGCATCTTTCACCACTTCGTAAGCCAGTTTTTTAATTTTTTTATCGATCGTTGCCGTAAAAAAAAGTGTTTGGCGTTTGGATGGAATGTGTCGCATGATATCCTTGATATCCTTATGAAAACCTAGATCGAGCATTAAATCCGCTTCATCAAGCACAAGCACCTGAATTTTATCGAGTTTAATAAATCCTTGAGAAATTAAATCAAACATTCTTCCTGGTGTCGTAACCAAAACATCTACATTATTTTGCAGCGATTTTATTTGTGATTCTTGCTCAACACCACCAATTAATCCAAGTGTTTTCACTTTCGAATTCTTTCCAATTTCATGAAAAACAGAAGCAATTTGTTTAGCCAATTCCCTGGTAGGAACCATCACGAGGCATTGAATATGAGTTTCTCTGTGTTTTGCTTTGGAACGGATGATTTTCTCAATTACTGGAATAACAAATGCCGCTGTTTTACCCGTACCTGTTTGGGCAACTGCCATAACATCTTCTCCATCCAAAATCGGCTGAATTGCGCGGTATTGAATATCCGTAGGCCGAACAAATCCCAATCGATCAAGTTGATCTTTTATTTCCTGATGAATTGGATAATCTTTGAATTTCATAGGTCAATTTATTCCAAAAAAAAACCGTCTTACGACGGCTTTCTATATGTTAATTTAAGATGCAATCTTTGGATAAAGAATTCGTCCGCAGTGCTCGCACACAATAATTTTCTTTTTTGTTTCAATATCAAGTTGACGTTGAGCAGGAATTTTATTAAAACAACCACCACAAGCATCTCTATCAACAGGAACAACTGCAAGTCCATTTTTTGCATTGGTTCTCAATCGGTCGTATGCAAATAACAATCTTTCTTCAATATTTTTCTTTGCGTTTTCAGACGACTTTAATAATCGGTCTTCATCCACTTGCGTTTCAGCAATAATTGCATCCAACTCTGCTTTTTTCGTTGCTAAATCAGCAGTTCGAAAATCCAGTTGTTGTTTTGCCGTTTCAAGAACTTCTTGCTTAGACTCCACTTTAAATCTCGCCTCTTTCGTCTTTTTTTCGTGCAATTTTATTTCTAACTCTTGAAATTCAATTTCTTTAGACAAAGAATCATATTCACGATTATTTCTAACGTTATTTTGTTGCTCTTTGTACTTTAAAATAGCACTTTCAGATTCTTTTGAAGCGTTCTTACGATCAGAAATTTCAGTTTCTAACTCTTTTAATTCCGATTCGAAATTCGAAATTCGAGTTTGAAGACCTGCTACTTCATCTTCTAAGTCTTGCACTTCTAGCGGTAATTCACCACGAATCGTACGAATTTTATCGATATCAGAATCGATTTTTTGAAGTTGAAACAATGCGTCTAATCTATCTGCTACGCTTATTTCTTTTTTTGCTGCTTTTGCTGCCATGTATTACCAGTAATTTATTGGATTCGTATTTCGTTCCGTTAAATGGATTGCAAAGTTAGTAAAATTTTTCTTAAGAATATCAGCAATTAAATGTTTTGTATATTGTTCGCTTTCATAATGCCCAATATCTAAGATTAATATTCGGTCATCTGCATCAAAAAACTCGTGGTATTTCATGTCTGAAGTAACAAATACATCTGCACCCTGAGCAATGGCTTGTTGTACTAAAAAACTACCCGATCCACCGCAAACGGCCACTTTTCTAATTGGTTTATCCAACAAACGAGTATATTTAACCACTCCACACTGAAAAATCTCTTTTACGTTTTTAATAAATTCGATTTCTTCCATCGGTTCTTGCAATTCGCCAATCATTCCCGCTCCCTCATGTGCATTCGAATTTTGCAAAGCAACAACATCATACGCAACCTCTTCGTATGGATGCACCAACTTTAATTGATTCACTATAAATTCCATACGGGTATTCTCCACCAAAAACTCAATCTTTGCCTCCTCCACCACGCTGCGCTGATCAACACTTCCTTCAAAAGGATTTGCCATTTCCATTGGTTTATAAGTCCCAGAACCGACGGTACGAAAATGACATTCTTCATAGTTCCCAATTCTTCCTGCTCCAGCGGTAAATAATGTATTTGTCACCTCATCCACGTGACTCAGGGGAACATACGTAACAAGCTTTGATAAAGATTGATTTTTGGGAAGTACTATTTGAGCATTCATCAAGTTGAGTCGATTACTTATTTCATAATTAACTCCGAACCGGTAATTATCCAAATTAGTGTGTATCGCATATATAGCAATATTGTTTTGAATGCATTTAATCAAGGTGCGCTGAACATAATCTCCACCAGTTAACTTTTTTATTCCTTTGAATAGTAAAGGATGATGGGAAATAATCAACTGACAATTTTTTTGAATCGCCTCTTCCACAATCTGTTCGGTGCAATCTAGTGAAATAAGCACATTGGTCACCTCCGTATTTTTATCTCCTACCAACAATCCGCAATTATCGTAGGATTCTTGGCTAGCCAAAGGAACAAGTTGTTCCAGATAAGCGGTGATTTTATTTATCGTACTATTTTTCATTTTAGCAAAATTAAAAAAGGAAACTGAAATTGATCGATCGATTTTTCTCGATTGCACCAAAATTAGTATTCGAACCTCAAAACACAACATAATGAGCCGTTTTATGTTGTACATTTGTATTGATTATGCAAGATTTTAAATTAAATAGCATTGAAGAAGCAATTGCTGAAATTCAAGCAGGAAGAGTAGTTATCGTGGTGGATGACGAGGATAGGGAGAATGAAGGTGATTTTTTAACCGCAGCTCGAAACGCAACACCAGATGTCGTAAATTTCATGGCAACACACGGTCGTGGATTAATTTGTGCCCCCCTCACTCAAGAACGATGTAAAGAATTAGAACTAGATTTAATGGTTCAACATAATTCAGCCACCTACGAGACACCATTCACTATTTCGGTAGATCTAAATGGTCATGGTTGTTCAACTGGAATATCAACCAGTGATCGTTCCAAAACTATTTTGGCGTTGATTGATGAAACCATTCAGGCAGAGGACTTGGGTAGACCCGGTCATATTTTTCCACTCCGCGCCAAAGATGGTGGTGTACTTAGAAGAGCAGGACACACAGAGGCTGCAGTTGACTTAGCGCGCCTCGCAGGATTTGAACCAGCTGGTGTGATTGTAGAAATCTTGAACGAAGATGGCACAATGGCACGGTTACCACAACTGATTGAAATTGCTCAAAAATTTGATTTAAAAATTATTTCTATAGCCGACCTCATTGATTACCGCATCAAACATGAATCACTTATTGATCGAATTGTTGATGTGCATCTTCCGACTGAATTTGGAGATTTTCAGTTATATGCGTACAAAGAAAAAAATACGGGTCAAGATAATTTAGCCTTGGTGAAAGGAACATGGTCCAAAGATGAAGCAGTTTTGGTTCGTGTGCACTCATCCTGTTTGACAGGTGATATTTTTGGTTCTTGCCGCTGTGATTGTGGACCTCAACTGCATAAAGCAATGGAAATAATTGAAAAAGAAGGAAAAGGTGTTATTTTATATATGAATCAAGAAGGCCGAGGAATTGGTTTGATGAATAAGCTTAAGGCATATAAACTGCAAGAGCAAGGATTAGATACACTTGAAGCAAATATTGAACTAGGTTTCAAAGCAGATCAACGCGATTATGGTATTGGCGCACAAATTTTACGTGATTTAGGGATTTCAAAAATGAGACTCATTTCTAATAACCCGAAAAAAAGATCCGGTTTAATTGGCTATGGACTAGAGATTGTTGAAAATGTTGCCATAGAAATCGAGAGTAATAAACACAATGAAAGTTATTTACGCACCAAACGAGACAAAATGGGCCATTCATTAAAAATGGATAATTCAACCAATGCTTAAAGCTACTGGACTTATAAAATCGTATGGTGAACTTTCAATTCTCAAAGGAATTGATTTAGAGATCACCCAGCAAGAAGTGGTATCCATTGTTGGTTCCTCCGGAGCAGGAAAAACCACTTTATTGCAAATACTTGGTACACTCGATACCCCTGATGAAGGAGTGGTTCTTATTGATAATGTAAATCCATTCCAGTTAAATCAAACTAGATTAGCGGCATTCAGAAACCAATCGTTGGGTTTTATTTTTCAGTTTCACCAATTATTACCCGAATTTACCGCACTAGAAAACGCTATTCTACCAGCACTGATTAAAGGTCTTTCCATGGCTGATGCAAAAAAAGAGGGACTTCGATTATTGCAAATGCTTGGTCTTCAAGATCGAGCAACGCACAAGCCAAACCAACTTTCTGGTGGTGAGCAGCAGCGAATTGCCGTTTGTCGCGCATTAATCAATCGACCAAAAATAATTTTCGCCGATGAGCCATCCGGAAACCTTGATAGCAAAAACGCAAAAGAACTACACGAACTATTTTTCTTTCTTCGGGACGAATTAAAACAATCTTTTGTGATTGTAACGCACAACGAAACCCTGGCAGATATGGCAGATAGAAAAATCACGATTAGGGACGGACTTTTGGCATAATACGCTCATTGGATGGACTTTATTCAACTGAAAGAATTTCTAGATTTTAAATCAGAACAATACGAAAACAAAAAATTTCTAACTGACGACCCCATTCAATTGGTGCATCGGTTTTCTAAGAAAGAGGATCAAGAAATAATTGGATTCCTGATTTCAACCATTGCCTGGGGAAATAGAAAGAGCATTATAAGTAACGGGGAGAAATTAATTGAAATCATGCAGGATTCACCCCATGAATTTGTACTGAATTACCCGTCGAGCAACCAAACACCCCATTTTGTACACCGAACATTTAATGCAACAGATCTAGATTTTTTCTTGCGCGCTTTAAATCATATTTATTCGACCAAATCGGGCTTAGAAAATTGTTTTCAGAAACACGAAGAAATACCTGGAATAAAAGGAAGGATTGTCACTTTTCGCGAACACTTTTTAGCAACTACACATGAAAAAAGAAGTGAAAAACACATTTCAAATCCGCTTCAAAATTCAGCATGTAAAAGACTAAATATGTTCTTAAGGTGGATG
>CAIUSK010000125.1 GCA_903901805.1 uncultured Flavobacteriales bacterium | reverse complement strand
GTATAATTGAAAAATTACCTTAATTTAGCCTGCTTTAATTGACCAGAAATAACAAACTTATTCGTACAACACCAATGGAATCATTAATAATTACAGCAACATCACTTACTCCTTCAATTCGTTTTGAATCAACAGGAATTATGGAGATTCATGGAAAATCAATTCCTGAAAATAGCGACGACTTCTGGCTTCCAATTTTAAATTGGTTTAAAGCTTATGTAATTAATCCCGCAGAGCAAACCGTAGTTAAGCTAGATATTGCCTATCTAAATATTTCTTCTTCCAAGAATGTTTTGCACCTACTTTATCAACTGAATGAATTAACTGATCGTAATTTTGATGCCCGAGTTGAATGGTATTATCATGCTGCTGATCAAGATATGTTAGAAGTTGGTAAAGATTATGAACACATGGTGCGCGTTCCTTTTTTCTTTAAAATTTGGGAAGAAGAATTCCAAGTAGTTTAACACCTAGTTAATAAATCGTTCATAAACTGTTCAGTATTTTGGACAGTAATTCTAATATTTTTGTTTTATTTGTGTAACGATAAAAAATAAAGCATGAAAAAAATTACATTATTATATTTTACTCTTTCATTTTTCCACACACAAGCTCAGCAGCAAATCGGCAACAGCAATATGGAATCTTGGGATAACGTAGGCCAATCTTCTGAGGAGCCAACGAATTGGAATGGTTTCAAATCAGCTCAGGGTAGTTTTACGTCTTTTGCTTCTCAACAACTTCAACGTTCAACAAGTATTCGTTCAGGAGCCACGGGTTCTTATTGCGCACGCGTTTGGTCCAAAAGCACACTGGGTATCATTGCCAATGGAAATATGACTTTGGGGCGAATTAATATGGGAAGTACAACGGCAAATGACCCGGGTAATTATAATATTTCTCTTACCGCAGACGCCAATTTTTCTGAAGCGTTAACTTCATCACCTGATTCTCTCGTTTTTTGGGTGAAATATACAGCAGCTAATGCATCAGATTCCGCCCGAATTCATGCTATTCTTCATGATTCATATGATTTACGTGATCCACTTGATGCCAATTCAGTACCTCATGTGGTGGCAAGAGCTGAACGAAATTATGCAAGAACAAGTGGTTCATGGGTAAGAATGTCTGTTCCATTCAATTATTTATCTGGGGCACCAGCTTTAGTACCTGCGTATTTACTTGTAACCTTTACAACTAATAAAACTCCTGGTGGAGGATCAGCAAATGATGAGGTATTAGTGGATGATATCGAATTGATTTACAATAGCACAATTGGCATTGAATCAATGGAGGAGCAAGAAGAATTTAGCGCATATTATTCCCATGAAACTGGTTTGATGTTGAAAGGGGCGGCAACAACTCTTTCTGTTGTAACAATGGATGGTAAAATCAATAATGAAGGGTCTATTGATAAATTAAATGGCATCAAATTAAACACGGGTGTTTATTTTATTCAATCAGCTAATTCTTCAATTAAAATCCTTGTTCCTTAAATTCAATGAAGGCACTTTTAGTTGTTTTATCATTTCTAGCAACAAATTTGCTATTTGCTCAGAATGGTTTTTTGGAAGGAATTGTTTCTGACGAAAAAGGAAATCCAATTGAGGGCGCAGATGTTATTTATCGTAAAGATATTACCCGCGGTGCCGTAACAAATAAAAATGGCTATTATCGCTTAGAATTACCGATTGGACAGGCACGCATTATTTGCCGTTTTTCGGACATGAAAACGGATACTTCATCTGTTATAGTAATTCAGAATGTTTCTGTTAATCATTCTATCCGATTAAAATCATTGGTGAAGGAATTAGATCAATTTGAAATTAAGGTAGGTAAGTTTGATAAGTCTATTGAGGATCAAACAGTAACCATGGTTGTGATCAAGCCTCAAATGATCGAAAATAGAAATACAAGAAGTATTGAAACAGCATTGGATCAAACTCCAGGCTTAAATATATTGGATGGAGAGCCCCAAATTCGGGGAGGTAGCGGTTTTACTTTTGGTGTTGGTTCGAAAGTGGCTATAATAGTCGATGATATGCCTATGCTTTCTGGTGATGCTGGAAGGCCAGAGTGGGGGTTTATCCCGGTTGAAAACATTAGCCAAGTAGAGGTTGTAAAAGGAGCCGCCTCTGTGCTTTCAGGGAGTTCTGCTCTTTCAGGATCAGTTCATATTCGAACAGCTTTTCCTCAACAAAAACCTGTTTTTAAAGTCAATGTTTATTCAGGTGCTTATTCTGCGCCATCTTCGTCAAACGAAGCTAAATGGAATGAAAACTATCCTGGTATTCATGGTATGAATTTTTTGTATGCGAAAAAATTTAGCAATTTGGATTTAGTAATTGGGGGTAATGTTAATTATGATCACGGATACATTGGTCCACCCATAACAGATTCAATCGTTGCGACAGTTTTTCCAGATACGATTACGAATTTTACAGAAAAACAACTTATCTCTAAACGAGCTCGAATCAATTTTAATTTGCGCTATCGTTCCAAAAAATACAAAGGGTTGAATTATGGTTTAAATGGGAATTTTATGTTAGCCCATTCAAATATGCCATTAGCTTGGTTGAATGATTCTACTGGATTATACCGTGCATATCCAGGAGCAATTTTTCTTCAAGACCAAGTAATTTTCAATTTGGACCCATTTATTAATTTTCACACTGCTACCGATGGTAAGCACTCTTTGCGTGCTAGAATATTACATGCTGATAACAACATGAGTGCTAATCAATCCAATAATGCAACAACTATTTACGGTGATTATATGTTTCAAAAGAGTTATCCAGAATTAAAAAACATTGATTTCATTGGTGGTGTAACAAGCTCTTTTACCAATTCATTTTCTAATATTTATGTTGGTTCAGGAACACCAACCAATCAACTCTTAAATATTAGCGCTTATACTCAAGTGGAAAGTAAAGTAAACAAAACGTTTAATTTGTCAGCCGGAGCGCGATTAGAATATTTCCAATTAAATGACACAATCACCGCAATTAAACCAATTTTTAGAGCAGGCTCAACAATTAAGTTATATCAGGAAACTTATTTGCGTGGATCCTATGGTCAAGGATATCGTTTTCCAACGATCACTGAGCGATTTATTAAAACAGGTATTGGAAATTTCGGCGTTTTTCCGAATCCAAATTTGAAACCAGAAAGTAGTTGGAACGCCGAAATAGGTATCAAACAAGGATTGAAATTCGGGAAAATTTATGGTTATATTGATGTAGCTGCTTTCTGGCAGGAATATCAAAATACAATTGAATATATGTTTGGCATCTGGAAAAGCTTATCGGGTGATCCTCAAACCTTGGGTTCTAGTGCTGGATTTATGTTTCTAAATACGGGTCAATCCCGCGTAACAGGAATTGATGCTTCATTTATGGGAATGGCGAAGTTGAGTAAAAAAACGAATTTAACATTCATGACAGGGTATAATTACATTGTTCCTAAGACCTTATCTCCTGATTTTGTTTATGCTACAGATTCATTGAATAGAGTGTTTACCTATAATTCAACTTCATTGGATGGCTCAAAAGGAATATTAAAATATCGATTTCTTCACAATATTAAATTGGACGCTGAGTTAACCTACGATAAAAAATTAAGTATTGGAATGAGTGCAAAATACTTTAGTAAAATTGTGAATATGGACGCAATAATTAAAGATTTTGAAGAGTTGACATCAGATACTGCAGTTCCAGGAGGAACGCCTGTGGGGCGCCGCGAGCAGCTTGCGCATGCTGGACAACATGATCGACCAGACCATCGAGTACACACGCGAACGCAAGGCCTTCGGCAAGGCCATCCTCGACAACCAGGTGGTGCATTTCCGCCTCGCCGAGTTGCGCACCGAGGTCGAGGCGCTGCGATCGCTGACTTACCGTGCCGTC
>CAIUSK010000124.1 GCA_903901805.1 uncultured Flavobacteriales bacterium | reverse complement strand
TAAACTCCTTTTGCTAAGGCATCTCCAAAATCATCTTTTGCATCCCATTCAATTCCATCGGTTCTAAATCCTATGGTATTTACAGTTTTATTTATTGACTTAACTAGTTTTCCTGATATTGTAAAGATTTGAATTTGTACGTCCAAATTACTACAAGATTGATTGTGTTCAAATTGAAAGGATGTTTTCGTTGTAAAAGGGTTTGGATAGTTGTAAACACGCTCCAACATTGTGTTTGCTTTATTTTGGACAATGAATTCAGTTTTTACAACTGATGAATTATTGTTGACATCCCAAACTTTTACTTCAAGCGTGTGTTTTCCTTGCTCTAGGTCAGTGAATTGATACCTAATTTCACCTGATTGATAGGAGTCCAACGCAGCCGAATAATAATCATTTAAGAGTATTTGCTCTGCTGATTTTCCGTCAAGAATAGCTACTAAATCATGACCAATACCATTACCAACCGTATTGATTCCATTTTCATCAAAAGCTTGTAAAATCATAACTGGCGATTGGTCTGTAATACTTCCGGAGATGAAATTTTCGTCGTTCAAAAACAAACTTAGTTGAGGGCCTTCCGTGTCATTTATTCCATTAGGATTAATTCCTCCTATTCTGAAGTTGGTATCAAAGCCAGAAGCATCTATTAAATCATTAAATGCATAATAACTAATTTTTCCTCTTCCAATACTTAATGCAATATCTTTTGGCACAACAAAAGTAAAATCAAAATAGCCATTGGTAATGGAGTTTTTTCCTTTGTAAACCACACTGCGTTGCTGGGTGTATTCTATTTCGGGTGAATCTGGATCTTGGCCAAGCGTTTTTTGCGTTTTCATTTTGTCAAAAACAGTCGGAATTAGTTGTCCATTGAATGTGGGAATTAAATTTCCTGAATTATCTTCAATATGTCCTTTGATTCGAACAGTACTCAGTGCATTCAGTGTGTCAATTTTTAGTAAGGGATTTTCACCATTGATACTGTCTGTAACTACTTTCAATTGAGGTAACGCTATTTTTAATGCTGGATCACCTATAAGTGTAAAACTTCGTTTGTTTTCGTTTTGTCCAACATCATTCTTTGTTTTCATCATGATTTCCCCAAAAGTTTGCGGACTCCCATCCGTATTTCGATCAAAAACATGGTTGTAGAATGCTTGTCCCGTGGATGAATTTACTCCAAAATAAACTGCACGTGTTGTTGTCATCAATGCAATTGCGCCTCCATTCGGATTTAATGAAACCCATTCCCCTGCTGATACTCTTTTAGGGTCGTCATATTTTGTGAATTCGCATGTGGCTGAAACGAAAAGATGAAGTGTATTGATATTTGTCCAGCTAGTTATTTGTGGAATGGTAACAACCCTTTCCTCAGCCAAACCAACTTCGCCACCATGACCAACATAATTAACAATCAAAGCTCCCCGCTGAACTCGGTCGGTTATCGCGTTATAGACATCCGGGTAACGTTGACCCCCAGCAGTAGTTTGTTGTGGGTATGCATCCATGTATAATTTGTCGCAATTCATTTCAAAGTGATTATTCTGGATAGAATTATATTGTGGTTCTGTGTCAGAATTTATAAAGTAACCATTATCCTCATCATCCGCAATTTGAACATACTTTAAACGCCAATCCCCAAAAGTTAATGCATTATTGTTATCCAAACAACATGAACTCCCCGAATTGGTAAAAAGGGAAGATCCGTTTTTCATGTAATGTTCTATCTTGTCAACCTGCTGTTTGGCTTGTGTTACATCAGATATCAAAAGTCTCCCGATTCCTATGTCCAAAAGATCAGCACTCGAAAAGGATTCGTTGTTATTTAATAGTCCAAAATAATCATCCGAAACGTAGCATGAGATATAATTTTCACTGTTCAAAGCTTGGTAGGTCACAACCATATTATTATTGTTAGCCACCCGGTTTTTAGGGTCGTAGGTGCCATCTCCAAATAACAATAAATATTTCGGTTGCGTTCCTGGATTTAAGATGGATCTGTCGTAAAACATTTTGGCAAACATCCGAATTGCAGTGGCATCCTGACCGCCAGAACTAAATTCATTGTAAATTTGATTGGTTGTTACCACGTGAGTGCTTGTGCCTTTTTGACGATGTAAATCAGCTAACCGAGTTGCTTGACCCAGAAAATCTGGATGTGTTACAATTAAATAATCTGCTTGTTCTAATCCATGTAAGTTTTGATATGCTACATTACCAATGCGTTCTGGTGTGAAAAATGAAGTGCCATTAGACGCAACGAATTCTCTATAACTATCTTCTGTTTTAAAATAAAATGTGCTGTTTAAGAAATTTCCATTGATAAGTTTCGGGTTGTTTTTTTCAACTAAATCCCAAACAAATCCGGTCGATGGCAGCGATTGGATTTTGTATTCACTTACAGTGCCAGGTTGGGTTCCCGTAAGATTTCTAAAATTCATTTGAGTTCCATAAAAGCTTAATTTTCTTCGAGTATTAATAGTGAGATGATCTAAATAAGTAAGAATGGATGCATTTGAACGAGTTATTCCGATTTTTAGTGGAATATTGGTTTGATTGGTGTAAAATGAAAAACTTGATTCGGTGCGTGTAAAATCCCCAAAATAATTCATACTTGAGGAAAATAAAGTTGCGCCATTTAAACTAAACTTTTGAGTTGTTCCTTGTCCGCTCGTAGCCAAGGCAGTAGATATTTTAATCGCAAAAGTATCCAAATTTGGAATGGAGAAGTTGAACGTTTTTTCTAAATCAACATCAAATAAATCACCATACCAACGCTGACCGCCACTAACGAGGTTTGTAACCTCATTTTCATAAATGTCACGATAATCATAATTATCAATTGTTTTTAGGGCAGGTTCTGAAATTACAGGAAGAGAAGTTATTCTGGAGGGAGTATTGGAAGGATCGATATTTATAAAATAATAAGAATTGTCTGAATATAAATGTTGAACGCGGGAAAAGTTATTGGCATTGTTCGGTTGCCAACGATGAGGTCCCCAGCCGTAAAAAAGTATGTAATCTGCATCGTTAAAAATGCCATCAGCAGCTCCATGAACGTATATTCCATTTTTAGCCAAATCATCGATTCTGGGAGTTGAATTTTTTTCAGGAAGTAATCCCTCTCCATTTCCGAAAATATTGATATGATTCGGATTTAGTGTACTAGTGTTTATTCCACAGGCCTCCAAAAATGCCTTGTCTATTTTGTAAATCCCATCTTTATTAACAGCGATTTTATACCAAAAACCTGTTCCCTCCTTTAAAACCGAGGACGTTACAAAATCTTTCGTGTTTGGTTCTTGTTGAGATTCAGTAAGTTGAATCTTGAAAGAGGTAATTTTTTTAATTCCATTTTTACTCTTAAAAAAAGGCATAGAGTTTAAGACAGCAAAGAACTCATTGCCTGCTTTTGTTATTTGAAAATTGATTTCCGGGTTGGTTTGAATTTCTGGTAGGTAAGTAGTTAAATACTGAATTTCTTCCGGCAAAGCAGAGGCGGATTCATAAGAAAGTAACTCGATTCCTTTTCCTGCAGAAACCTTTTGTTTCCAAAAATAGCTTGGCTTTAAACCGTCCAATACTTGATCTGTTATAGCAGGTACTTTGATTTCTTGTTGGTTGTATGTAATTGACTTAGGCGCTATCCAAGGGATTTCTAATTCAATAATGTTTTGAGAGAATAAAAGAGTTGGGGTAGTTACATTGAACAGGAGAAAATAGAAAATTTGTTTAAATTGATTGGAATATATTTTCATGTTTCAAAAATAAGGTTTTATAAGTCAGAACGAAAAAAAAAGTTGTTTATTTCACAAAATAGTCTATTTTTGTAACCTTATACTAACTTGAACGTTTTAACTAATCGCGTCTAAACTTAATTACGTGAAAATAAAAGTTGCTGATATACTGTTCGTTACGACAGTTTTGTTGTGTTCCGTGAGTTTCAAATTACTTGGACAGGATCCTACGTTTACTCAATTTTATTCGAATCCGGTTTACCTAAATCCTGCGCTTGCCGGATCACATGGTTGTCCTAGATTGGCATTGAATTACCGAAATGAATGGCCTCAGTTGACGGGTAATTACGTTACTTATGCCGCTGCTTATGATACGTATGCCAAGAATGTTAGTGGTGGAATTGGAGTATTAGCCATGCACGACCAACAAGGTCAAGGAACCATTCAAACCTCTATGATTGGCTTGATTTATTCATATCATGTTAAATTAAGTAGAAAAGC
>CAIUSK010000123.1 GCA_903901805.1 uncultured Flavobacteriales bacterium | reverse complement strand
GAACTCGTATTTACCAAACTCACCGATTTTTTAGATGCGAATACGGTTCAAGTGAAGGCAACAGGTGATTTAACTATACTATCCGTTCGTACGAGAAAAAACTACGAAGATATCCGTATCTCCAACGATAAAATGAATGAATTAAACGCACAACGTAAAGTCTTGGAAAAAAAAGAAAATGACTTGCGCAGTGAATTTGACATTCTTACTTTGGACAAAGATTTAATCATGCGTAATCGTGAATTAAAGGGCTTGAATGAAGGAATTAAAATGACGGAGTTAAAGGATGCTTTTACCTTCATGCATCAAAAATTGACAGAAATTACGGTGCGTCAAAGTGCCATCCGCGATGAATTGGAAAAGGTAACCAAAGACCTAAATAAATTGGAGCAAGAAATTGTTTCTCAACGAAGCAAACCAATTATCAATTATTCAGAAATCGTTGTGGAAGTTGATGTTGAAAATACAACTGAAGCTACTTTTACTTTCAATTACATTAGTCCAAATGCAAGCTGGAAACCCTATTATGACATGCGCAGCGAAGGCATTGGGAAACCTATCAAATTGGAGGCAAAAGCTTTGGTTTCACAAAATACCGGAATAGAATGGAAAAATGTAGACATGGTATTATCAACGAACGATCCCTATGAAAACTCCAAAGAACCCGACTTGCAACCGTGGTATATCAACTATAACAATTACCGCCAAGCTACGCAGCAAAGAACACGTGTGTTACCTGAAATTGATTACTCAGGAGAAAAAATAACAGGAGAAGTGATTGATGCATCAACCGGCGAGGCAATGCCGTTTACCAAAGTATCTTTTCCTTCAAACCCAAGAATTGGTGCAGTAACTGACGTGGATGGAAAATTCACAGTAACTGTTCCCAAAAATGAAAAATTCCTCATCGCATCCTTTGTTGGATACGCACCACAAACGGTTGCCATTCAATCTCCCTATATCAAGTTTTTCATGAAATCAGATGAACTCGTATTGAATTCAGAATGGGCAAATGGAAACGGAACCTACAATTGGGACTTTGAAGGAAGAGCGGATAGCATAAGAATAATTACGGGAGGTGTTCCAGCCAGTTATACCACTTTAGATGCGGGCTATTTTAAGGTGAGTGAAACAGAAAAAAACTTAGAGCAAGTTCAAATTAGAGGAAGCCGAGGGAAAGATAACTATCTATTTGTTGACGGGGATAAGGTACAACAAAAAGCAAACTATGTACAAGCTGAGGTAGTGAAAAAAGACCTGCGCGTAGAATACCGTATTCAATCTAAAATGACTATTCCGACAGATGGAATGGACCATAGAGTGCAAATAGACAATTTTGAACTGAAAGCAGATTATGAATACCACACAGCTCCCAAAATTGATCCAGCTGTATTTTTAGCCGCACAAGTTACGGGGTGGGAAAAATTGAATTTACTAAGTGGTGAATCCAATATTTATTTTGATGGAACGTACATCGGAAAATCTTACATCGATATTAATTCAACGAAAGACACGCT
>CAIUSK010000122.1 GCA_903901805.1 uncultured Flavobacteriales bacterium | reverse complement strand
TGAGTTTTTTAGGCAAATTGTGATAGTGGCAGGTGGAACTACTTTTCTGTTTTTTATTTCTTGGAAATTGGCGATTATCATGTTTGTTACCGTTCCTATAATGGCTATCATTGCTGTAGTTTTTGGTCGGTTTATTCGTAAATTAAGTAAGCAAGCCCAAGATTTTACAGCAACATCCAATTCCATTGTAGAAGAGGCCCTGACAGGAATAGCCAACGTAAAGGCCTTCACCCAAGAATGGTTTACCTTGCAGAAATACAACAAATCATCAGAACAAATACGTGCGCTCAATGTCAAAAGTGGTTTGTGGCGTGGATTGTTTGTTTCCTTCATTATTTTTTGTTTATTCGGTGCCATTGTATTTATCATTTGGCGTGGACTCTTAATGACACAAGGAGCTAATCCTGAATTGAGTTCCGAAGGGTTTTATCAATTCGTGTTGTTTACTATCATGATGGGTGCCTCTGTTGGATCTTTACCAGAATTGTATGCTGGGATTCAAAAAGCCGCAGGAGCAACAGAAAACTTAATGGAATTGTTAGCCGAGCAAACAGAGCGCATGCAATCAACAGGCACAGAAAAGCCGGCTATTACTGGAGAAATTAATTTCCAGCAAGTACGTTTTGCCTATCCACAACGAAAGGATGTGGAGGTGCTGAAAGGAATTTCATTTGAAGTGAACGCTAATCAAACACTCGCATTAGTGGGTTCATCTGGATCGGGTAAAACAACCATTTCTAATTTATTGTTAAATTACTATTCTTTAGTTGCTGGCGAAATCACAATCAATGGAAAACGAATTCAGGATATTGATTTAGAATATTTACGCCAAAACATGGCTATTGTGCCGCAAGAAGTAATGTTATTTGCCGGAACTATTCGAGAGAATATCGCTTTTGCACGGACGGAAGCAACAGAAGAAATGATCATGGATGCCGCAAAAAAAGCAAACGCATGGGAGTTTATTCAAGGTTTCCCGAATGGAATGGAAACGCAAGTAGGGGATAGAGGTATACAATTATCTGGCGGACAAAAACAACGAATTGCAATAGCACGTGCCATTTTAAAAGACCCTACCATATTAATTTTGGATGAGGCCACATCATCATTAGATTCTGAATCAGAACGATTGGTGCAAGATGCATTGAATAACCTGATGAAGGGAAGAACTTCTGTGGTAATCGCTCACCGATTATCAACCATTAAATTAGCTGACAAAATCTTAGTCTTAAAAGAAGGTGAAATCGTTGAACAAGGCTCACATGATTCGCTCATAAGTCAACAAGGTTTTTATGCTCATTTAGTGAATTTGCAACGCATGAATGGCGATAACGAAAGCATTATCTAGGTTCAAGAATCAACTTTTATATTGGAATAGATTTCGTTGCCTTTAAATAGTTTTTTATACCCATTTTTAGTGCAGGAGTATGTGGTTTTTCTTCCTTAATTTTAATTATTTCAATAATTTCTTGTTTAATTTCAGGATATTTTTTCGTGAAATCAATCAATAAATATAGCGCATAAACTTCAATTGCGACTTTGTACTTATCTGACTGAAAGAAATGGAATAATCGATCTAGTAAAAAACCTTCCTTATATTCAGTCATTGGTAGTTCTAGTAGAACTCCCATTGAATTTCGCAATACGCTGACGTTTTCATTTTCTAAAACACCATCTATTAATTGGTTTTGATAGGGTAATAATACTTTTGAATCGGAACGAGCAATATGAAACAACCACCAAGAAGCATATTGCGGAAATGGGTAATTTAAGTCACTATGTGCCACTTCAATTAGTTCAGGTAAAAATTGTGGATTTTCAATAAAATAAGAATGCTGCTGAATAAAGTCACGCGACTTATAATGAGTGAGTATTAATTCTTGAATGTTCATTTCTTGCTTTACTTCTAATTTTGTTGAGCAATTTATATTATTTCTTTTGATCAAAGCAAATTTAACAAGCAATTGTAAAAAAGAGTGGTTTTTTAGAGATAACCTGGATTACCTCATGTGGAGTTCCTTTGAGAATGGTTACCTGATCTCCTTTTTTTATCATCAAAGTGTCTAATCCTAATTTCATAATCGCTTTTCCTTGAATAACAACAATGTTCTCTGTGTGCCATTGATGAAAATGCAATGGGACCTTATTAGGGATTTTGATTAAAAAAGTACTATGTAATGAGTCTTCGGAAAGTTTTTTTACACTAGTTTCATGGCTTGGTTTAATTTTTTTCTCCTTGCTTTCAGCTGTTTGACCAAAACTATTATTTAATGTGATTATAAATAACAAGGTGTAAGTATATTTCATTATTTTTTTTATAACATTTGTCTGCAACTAAATTAAAAACAAATTCGTCAACTTTATCTCTTACAACTCCATATGATACCAAAAAGCCAATTATCCATTTTTATCTTTTTTATTCTCTTCGGTTCTTTGCAATTGGTGGCACAGGATTCAATTATTGTTGAGGAGCCAATAATCACGGATGAATACGGATATCAATCTGAAGAAAAAACATTTTTTTCTACCCGTATTATCAATGGGCACTCAGTGGAAACGCTTTCCAAAGGATATATGGAAATGAGAATTGAACATCGTTTTGGTGATATGGCTGGAACAAATGGTGGAGCTCAAAACATGTTTGGCTTCGATAATCTTTCGGATATGCGTATTGCATTGGAATATGGAGTAACAAAAGACTTAATGGTTGGATTTGGAAGATCAAAAGGTACCGGAGCCCCTTATCGTTCTTTATTAGATGGTTTTGTGAAATATTGCGTGCTTAGACAAGGAGAAAAACAGCCAGTATCAATAGCGGTTATCGGTGGATCAACATTTACCTACCAGAAAGCCTCGTCGGATCAGTCTCAAGTGAATCATTTTCCAAAAGCAAGTCATCGCTTGGCCTATTTTGCTCAATTGAATGTGGCTCGCAGATTTACTGATTGGTTATCAGTTGCCGTGATGCCAACATTTGTTCATCGGAATTACGTTGCCGCTAATGATATAAATTCATTAGTTTCCTTAGGGGGAGCATTTAGATTGAAACTGAACCAAAAATTTGCGATAATTGGAGAGTATTACCATGCTTTTCATGGCGAGAATTCAAGACCATCAGATACTTTCAAACAAAGCATGGCTATTGCTTTGGAATGGCAAACATTTGGTCATAACTTTACTATAAATATTACTAATTCTGGCGGGTTGGGAGAAACTCAGTTTATCCCATATACCTACGAGAATTTAATGAAAGGCCAATTTAGGTTTGGTTTTTGTGTAGGACGAAAGTTCATTGTAAACGAATAAAAACAACAAAATGAAAAGAATTATAATTATTAGCACTTATTTGGTTTTTTTAGTAGTAAGCACAGCTATTTCCTTAGCTCCTCAAGATCATTTTGAGGTAACGTCTGGTCATAAGATTGATTTTAAAAACGCTCATGTTAAAGGGGTTTTCAAGTCCATCAATGGCAGTATGGATTTCGATCAATCGGATATGAGTAAATGTAAATTCTCGTTGAAGATTCCAGTTACTACGATCTCAACCGGAAATGCAATCATGGATAAGAAAGCACAAACCGCTGAGTGGTTTGATTCAAAAAAACACCCAAATATTTCTTTCGTATCTAGTAGTGTAGCAAAATCAGGTGCAAAATATAATATTACCGGAACATTGAATATGAAAGGCGTGGCTAAAACGATTACCATTCCGGTTTCCATGTCTTTGGTAGGAACAAAAATCACCTTCACAGGGTCATTTACAGTTAACAGAATTACTTATGGAGTTGGTAAGAAAAGTGAAAACGTACCAGACAATTTGAGTATAACAGTTACAGTTCCTGGGATTAAAAAATAATGAATCATGTTAGTTAGATATATCATTTTAGGTTTTGTAGTGGCGGTGTTATCCAGTGCTTCGGGAATTGCATATAGTTTTAATTATTATAAATTATTTGACTTTTCAGCAGTGTTACCTTTCACTAAAATAGCTTGGTTATTTACTTCCGGATCGTTGTTAGTTGCCGGTTTATCATTTATTTTCAATAAATTCTTGAAGGCCATTGGTGGACTAATATTTAACGTTTTACTAGCTTTTGGTACGATTGGTAGTGTGATCATTCCGACGGTCTATCCCCCAACTTTTCCTGCAGAAATCGAAATGCCGGAATTTTATCCTGCTTTTGTTATACCCTTACATTTTATGGTTCCTATGATTTGGTTTGCATTATCCTCTTATTTTCTAAAAAATAAACCATGAAAAAAATAGCTTTTATTGGTCTTGTATTAGTTTCCTTAACGGCTTGTAAAAAGGATAAAGTAGAGAATTACTCGAATGCAAACTGTGCTGATACTGTTTCATTTAATAATGAGATTTTACCATTGATTCAAAACAATTGTACCGGGTGCCATGATAATCAAAATGGATATTCATTGACGAATCATTCGAACATTTCATCGAATTCATCTGCAATTATTGGTTCAATGCGTAACAGTGGGTATCAATTGATGCCTCAAGGTGGTCCAGCTTTACATGATACCATTATCCAACGCATTGAATGTTGGGTCAATCAGGGCAAGCAAAACAACTAATTCTTGGAGATATTACTAATTTAGCTTAATTCAACTAAAAAATTAAAATATGAAAAAAATAATTTTACCACTTAGTATGCTTTCGTTAACTGCTTTGCTTGTCGCCATGCAATACAATAAGAATCAAACCATAGAGACGTTTCATTTGAAACCTCAAAATGGAGGAGGAGCTGCTGCTGGAAAGACCGGAGCGCCTGGTGAACAAAATTGCACCTCTTGTCATGCTGGTTCAGCACAAGATGGCACTAATGAAAATACGCTAACAATTTTAGATGATGGATTAAATCCTGTGACAACTTACATCCCGGGAGCACAGTATACGGTTAATCTTGCGATGAATTCTAACCCATCAAAAAAAGGATTTCAGGCAACGGCATTAACAAGTACAAATGTCATGGCTGGAAGTTTTACAGGCCAAGCTGGCAATACCTCAATAAATGGTTCTGCAAGAAAGTATGCTAATCATACATCCGCTAGTAACACGTCTGCAACTGCGCCACTTTGGACGTGGACTTGGACAGCACCGGCAACAAATGTTGGAGATGTAACATTTTATGTGGCATCTAATAAAGCAAATAACAATGGAAATGATAATGGTGATGTAATTTATCTTTCACAGCATACTTTAAGTGCTCAGAGTTCATCCTCCCTTGAGGAGCAAAACAGTTCAAAATTTTCTATTAGATTTAATAGTGAATTAAATCAGGTGATTGCTAATTTTTCATCATTGACTGTTTCACATATATCGTTTGCTTTAACTGATTTATCGGGTAAATCAATTTTTAATTCTTCTTTGGGATTGTCTCAAATTGGATCTAATCAACCATCCATAAAGTTGCCATCCGAATTAAAAAGTGGAATATATGTGGCAACTATTTTTGTTGGAAATACACCTATGTCATCTAAAGTTTTTATTCCCTAAAAATTTCCTTCGGTTAAATAAAAATAAAAATCCAACTTTATTTAAAGTTGGATTTTTATTTACTTATATTTTTCCGGCCAAACTATTCCATCCGCCCCCATTATGGACAGTATATCCATTTGATTTTAATAGTTGTTTGGCAGATCCACTGCGCATCCCAGAAGCACAACACGTGATAATGGTTTTGTTTTTTGGAATCTTGTTCAACGATCGTTGTATATCTGAAAGTGGAATATTGACCGAGTTTTTGATGTGCCCCGTTTTATATTCTCCAATAGTTCTAACATCAACAATAACTGCCCCGTCCTTCACTAATTGTTTGAAATCAACTTGTTTGATCCCTAATAATTTCCCTAGTAATCCCATAATTTATAAATTACCTTGAACTTCCATCCAAGAACCTCCATTTTCGCATGAAACTCCCAATGATTTAAAGTATGCTGCTGCTTGTCCGCTGCGGTTTCCACTGGCGCAACAAAAAACAAGGGGTTGTTCCATTTTTTTTATTTCCTCAACATGTTCTAGAATTTCTTGTAGGGGAATATTCTTAGATCCTACTACATGACCACCCATAAATTCTGCGGGTGTTCTTACATCGATTACTGTGCCTTCCATTGTATTATAATTTATTTTTTTGTTTACTAACCAGTGAATAAATCAAAGATGTACCTAGTCCTCCCATGATTCCTCCGTAAGCGGTCATTAACCAAGGATTCGATTTTATGGGGCAACCATTTTCGCAGCCTACCCAATAGTAATAGAAATACCCAGCAATGAACCCGAATAAGGCTCCCATGATTGTGAACAAAGTTTCTTTTTTATCTTTCATTATTTCGTAAATGATAGCACAAAGGTAATTGAATCTCTATTATGCTTTTGTATCCTTAGTTACACAAGTCAATGTTTTAATTTTCCATTATCTTTGTTGCATAAATCAAGTGTAATGAGCAGAATTTTGATCATAGATGATGAGCGTGCAATTCGTAGAACATTAAAAGAAATTTTGGAGTTTGAGGAATTTGAAGTAGATGAAGCGGAAAATGGTAATGAAGGCCTTACTAAAGCTCTTGCAAAAAGTTATGACATTATTTTTTGTGATATCAAAATGCCCGGTATGGATGGAATGGAGGTACTTGATGCTTTAGTAAAAGCTAAAAATGAATCTCCTGTAATTATGATTAGTGGACACGGTAATATTGACACCGCTGTTCAAGCGATTAAAAAAGGGGCATTTGATTTTATCGAAAAACCACTTGATTTAAATCGGATACTTGTAACAATTCGAAATGCCAAAGATAAAACCCGATTTGTAGAGGAAACTAAAGTGTTAAAAACTACGGTAAAACGCTTAAAAGGAAGTTCTATCATCGGCGAAACTGAAGGCATTCAGAAAATTAAAGAAATGATTCAGAAAGTAGCGCCTTCTGATGCTCGAGTACTTATAACGGGTGCCAATGGAACCGGAAAAGAACTGGTAGCACGTGCCCTACATGATAATTCAAATCGAACAAAAATGCCTTTTATTGAAGTCAATTGTGCAGCAATACCTTCCGAACTCATTGAAAGTGAATTGTTTGGTCATGAAAAAGGAGCGTTTACCTCTGCGGTAAAAGACAAAAAAGGAAAATTTGAAATAGCCTCAGGAGGGACACTCTTTTTAGATGAGATTGGTGATATGTCTGCTAGTGCACAGGCAAAGGTATTGAGAGCACTTCAGGAGAATGTTATTCAACGCGTTGGAAGTGAGCGAGAAATTAAAGTAGATTGTAGAGTTGTAGCTGCTACAAACAAGGATTTAAGAAAGGAAATTGCTGAAGGTCGATTTAGAGAGGATTTGTATCATCGATTGGCAGTAATCCTAATTCATGTCCCAACATTAAATGATCGAAAGAATGATATCCCATTAATCGCCGAACATTTTATCACGCACATTTGCACGGATCAAGGTATTCCGAAAAAACAATTCGATGAGGAGGCCTTGTTAGCACTTCAAGAAATTGATTGGACTGGAAACATCCGTGAATTACGAAATATTATTGAACGATTGGTGATTTTGTGTGGTCAAACTATTTCAGCAAATGATGTTCATATGTTTGCAAACCCAAGAACGTAAAAAATGGAGGTCAATGAATCGAAGAACGACGTTGTTGCAGTAATTGGCGGAGGAAGCTGGGCAACTGCTCTCGTCAAATTGCTTTCAAATAATGTAAAATCCATTCACTGGTGGATGCGTAGTGAAGAGGCAGTTAGTCATGTGTTGAGATTTAGACACAATCCACGTTATTTACAATCAGTTGAAATTGATTTAAATAAAGTACATGTTAGTACTGATTTATACGCAACCATTCACTCAAGCAATATTATAATCATAGCAACCCCGGCAGCTTTTTTACATGAAAGTTTAACGAGCGTAGCACCGGAATTATTGGCGGATAAGATAATTTTTTCTGCTGTCAAAGGAATTATACCTGAGTTTCATGCTATTCCGGCCAGATATATTCACAAGACCTTTGGTACGCCATATTCAAATATTGGTATTATTTGTGGCCCCTGCCATGCTGAAGAAGTGGCATTGGAACGTTTGTCCTATCTAACCATTGCGTGTAGTCAAGAACAATTTGCTAATCAAATGGCAAATTACTTGAATTGTAGGTATATCAAAACAACTATTTCAGATGATTTATTTGGCACTGAAATTTCTGCAATTCTAAAAAATGTATACGCCTTAGCTGCTGGAATATGTTCAGGATTAGGATATGGGGATAATTTTCAGGCTGTGTTGATATCCAATGCCATTCAAGAAATTGAACGATTTATTGATGCCGTACATGAAGTGCATAGAGACACAAAAACAAGTGCTTATTTGGGGGATTTATTGGTAACCGCTTATTCGAACTTTTCTCGAAATAGAACCTTTGGATTTATGATTGGTAAAGGATATTCAGTTAAATCTGCTCAATTAGAAATGAATATGGTGGCAGAGGGATATTTTGCTACTAAAAGTTTGATTGAGGTGAACAAAAAGTTTATGGTGGAAATGCCTATTTTACAAGCTGTGAATAACATACTTTATATGAAATCTTCTCCAGCAATGGAAATTAGATTATTGTGCGATCAATTAAGTTGATTAAAAAGAATCAGCCGAAAATACACTTTTTCCTAGAATAAAGGTCATCCATGCGAAATTATCAGTTTTCATGGATGAAAGAGGCTTTTCAAAAATAACAAATGAGGCATCTTTGCCGACTTCTAAACTTCCCAATCTAGTTTCATCAAATGAAGAAAATGCTGCCCACAGAGTCATTCCCTTTATACATTCAATAAGAGTCAATGCTTCATTGGGATAGAATCCTTGTGCGGGAAAATCTGATTGGTCTTTTCTTTCCACAGCGGCTTTGATAGTTGCAAATGGGTTTGTTAACTCAACTGGAAAATCGGTTCCGATAGCGACCATACCATAACTCTTTAACAAGGTTTTATACGCATAAGCTCCTTTCATTCGGTTTTCACCCAATCTATCTTTGGCCCATCGTTGATCACTCACAGCATGTGTTGGCTGAACAGAAGGGAAGATGCCAAATTTCCCAAACAACGCTATTTCGGAAGGATCAATAACTTGAGCGTGTTCAATTCTCCAACGGTGATCTTTGTTTTTTTCAAACACTTTTTGATACATTTCCAATACAATTGAATTCGTGGAATCTCCAATTGCATGCGTGTTCATTTGATATCCTAAACGTTCGCAAAGGCTCGCAATATTTTGCATTTCCCCAATCGAAGTTGTTAGTAAACCGTGATGCGAATGGTCATCTGAATATGGTTTTTTAAGATAGGCGCCTCTCGAACCTAAAGCACCATCGCCAAATACTTTAAACGAACGAATTGATAAGTTCTTATACCTGTAAACCCCATTTTTTTCTGCAAATGAAGTGTTTTCTTTACTGGGTAAAAGCATAGCATAAATATTTAGTGATAGCAAACCCTTGTCAATCATCGTTCGGAAAAATTGAATATCTTTAAATGCTATTCCTGCTTCATGGACTCCCGTGATACCATATTGAAAAAGCTCCTCTTGAATGTCTTCAACTGTTTGAATTTTTTCTTTTTCTGAAAAATCAGGAAGGTGTTTTTGTACTAAATTCATGGCATTATCTATTAAAATACCGGTCGTTTTACCATTTTTCATTTCAATAGATCCACCTGCTATAATAGAGTCAGGATTTATTCCAGCTAATTTTATCATGGCGTCATTTACAAGTGCAGCGTGCCCGTCTATTCGATATAAACAAACAGGGACCGTGGGGTAGGCCTTGTTGAGTTGTTCATTTGTTGGAAGATTCTTTTCTCCCCATGTTGCTTGATCCCAGCCACGACCGATTACTATTTTTTTATTCTTTTTGCTTTGGTAAACTGAAATCCGATTTAACATTTCCTGGTACGATTTCACACCCACCAAATCAACACTTAATTTTTGGTTCATATATGAAAGTATGTGTGCATGTGCGTCTGTTAGTCCGGGGTATAGTTCGCGACCACCAGCATCAATTACTTTTTTTGAACTGTATTTATTTAAAATTTGCTGGTTTGGGCCTACTTCTATTATCTTTCCATCCTTTATGGCAATTGCTTCGCTGACTAATTCAGCATCATTCATGGTATGAATTTTTGCATTGTGGATTACCAGATCAGCTTCCAAACCCCTGTAACAGGAACTAAAAATAGTTGAAAGAAGGAGAAGCAAAATAATACTTTGAATTTCAGGTGTTAATTTTCTCATATATTGGCTTTTAAACCTCGCTAAATTAATATCTTTGTTGAGATTGTTAGTCAAAATTTCTGGAATTAGTGAAAGAGAAAGCCGAAGAGCCAAAATGGTATGTTGTTAAAACGAATTCGCGTGCTGAAAAAAAAGTACATGAACGACTAGAATTACTTGGTTTTACTGTGTATCTACCGCTGGTAACAACGATTAAACAATGGAGTGATCGAAAAAAAAAGATTGAGGTACCTTTGATTTCATCTACTTTATTTGTTCAGTGTGAAGAAACAGAATTAAAGAAATTATTCAACGTATTGGGATTTTACTATTTATTAAATTTTTTAGGAAAACCAGCAATAGTTCGCGATTTCGAAATACGAAATTTACGCATTTTACTTAAAGAAAATGTTGAATTTGACAGTGAAGATTCATTAGATGTTGTTCCCGGTGATAAGGTTGAGGTGATTCGAGGTCCTTTTCAAGGATTAATTGCAACATCTATTGAGGTAAACCGTACACATAAGCTTATTGTTCAGATCGAAAGTTTAGACCAACGGTTTGTAGTACATGTTCCAAAGTCATTTGTTAAGAAAATAAATGCTTAACAAGTTGAAAATAAATAAGATAAAAGGAGTTTCAATGCTTTTGTTTGTGACTCATGGATGGCGAAGCCATACCTAAAAACTACTACTATTATGAGAATTGTTGTAACCGGAGGAGCTGGATTTATTGGTTCAAATACATGCGAATCATTAATTAATGATGGATTGGAGGTGATTTGTTTGGATAATTTTTTAACAGGAAAAAGAGAAAACATCCAACACTTGCTTTCTAACCCTAATTTTTCTTTGTTAATTGGCGACATTCGGAATATGGATGATTGTAAAAAAGCAGTTGAAGGTGCTGATTTAGTGCTTCATTTGGCTGCCTTGGGTTCAGTGCCTCGTTCCATCGCCGATCCAATCACAACAAATGAAATTAATATAAATGGATTTTTGAATATGATTGTAGCTTCCAGAGATGCTGGAATTAAACGGTTTGTTTATGCTGCAAGCTCCTCTACATATGGAGATTCTGAGTCCTTACCAAAGGTTGAACATATTATCGGAAAGCCATTGTCACCATATGCGATTACAAAATATGTCGGTGAATTATACGCCGATGTCTTTGCCAAAACGTACGGCATTGATTGTGTAGGACTAAGGTACTTTAATGTGTTTGGGAGAAAACAAGATCCGGATGGGGCTTATGCTGCGGTTATCCCTAAGTTTTGTGCTCAATTACTGAATCATGAAAGCCCTGTAATCAATGGAGATGGTAGTTTTTCAAGAGATTTCACCTATATCGATAATGTTATTCAAATGAATAAGTTGGCCTTGTTTACAGAAAATCGGGAGGCTTTAAATCAAGTATATAACGTTGCTTATGGTCAAAGTTCTACGTTGAATGAGTTATTTTATGAAATTCGTCATAATTTGATAGAATTTGATTCTTCTGTGAGTGAACTAGAGCCTGTATATGGCCCTTTTAGAAAAGGAGATATTCCTCATTCACTTGCATCAATTGATAAAGCGAAAAGCTTTTTAGGTTATGCTCCTTCTCATAGCTTAAAGGATGGTTTGGTAGAGACTGTATCTTGGTATTGCAATAATAGAAATTAAACTGAATTGGATATTCTAAATCTCATAGGAAGAACAGAACCTTTGTTCCAAAATGATATTGTTAACCATGAGCACGAGATGCGTGAATTGGTTCAATCGAGTTCTTTTTTAGTTTTAGGTGGAGCTGGTTCTATCGGTTGTGCAGTTGTTAAAGAGATTTTTAAACGAAGTCCAAAGCGATTGCACGTGGTTGATTTGAGTGAAAATAATCTTGTTGAACTTGTTCGTGATATTCGAAGTTCCTTCGGCTACATCAAGGGTGATTTTAGAACTTTTGCTCTTGATATTGGATCAGAAATTTATAAGGCATATTTTGAAAACGAACCAAGATTTGATTATGTATTAAATCTTTCTGCGCTCAAGCATGTTCGCAGTGAAAAAGACATTTACACGCTGATGCGAATGATTGATGTAAATATTTTCAATACGGATAAAACACTTGTTCAATCCATTAAAAAAGGGACGAATAAATATTTTGCTGTTTCTACTGATAAAGCCGCTAATCCGGTTAATTTAATGGGAGCATCGAAAAGAATAATGGAAAAATTCCTATCGAATAGAAGTCAATCTATTTCTATCTCAACGGCTCGTTTTGCTAACGTGGCTTTTTCAGATGGTTCTTTGTTACATGGCTTTAATCAACGAATTCAAAAAAAACAACCTTTAGTTGCTCCAAATGATGTAAGGCGATATTTTGTGACTCCTGAGGAATCTGGAGAGCTCTGTCTAATGTCTTCTTTATTTGGTGAAAATCGAGATATTTTCTTTCCAAAGGAAAACAAGGAATTTGCATTGACTTCTTTTGAGGATGTTACGATGAGGTATTTAATGTCAGTCGGTTACGAACCTTTCATCTGTGCCGAGGAAAATGAAGCAAGAGAGAGAATACATGAACTGATTACTCAAAAAAAATGGCCTTGC
>CAIUSK010000121.1 GCA_903901805.1 uncultured Flavobacteriales bacterium | reverse complement strand
GTTTCATTAAATAAATAACCAATTGATAGTTGATCCTTGTAATAAAATCTATTTTCCGTGTAAGCAGAAAGAGAGGATTGAAAAATGGGTTGAATGTCAAATTGAGAAGGCAAATAAACACCAAATACCAATTTGGACCAATTTTTTAATGGTTTATCAGGGTTAGAATTGGCTAAATTAGCAGATACGTATTGGTCTAGTTTCGCAAATAACACGGTTTCTTGATCATCAGAAACACATTGAAATTCAACTACCCCATTTGCTAAGTTTTTTTTCCACACCACATCATAAAAATGGCCATCTTTTTTAAACTCATTCTTTTTGGTCCAAGTCAAAGATTGGATTTCTATTTCTGAAAATTGAAAATACACCAACTGATTTCGGGGAACGGCCTCTTTTGTTAGTTTTTTAATTTCTTTTCGAATTTGGGTAGATTCCAACTGAAATTCAAGCAAATACCCACCTATTTGCCACAGGAATAATAAAAGTAATATAGAGGAAATTAGGGATCGCACCCTCAAATGTATAATTTTGTTGAGGAACAAAAAAACTGAATGCAAGAAAACATTTTAAAAATTCAAAAAACAGCCCGTTATTTCACACACGGCAATATTGACGAAGCGCGCTATTTATTAATTTGCTTGCATGGTTATGGTCAATTGCCTACTTATTTTGGGCGAAAATTTGAAACGGTGAACAAAGACTTCTTTGTTGTAATTCCGGAAGGATTGCACCGATTTTATTTGGAGGGTTCTTCAGGAAGAGTTGGAGCCTCTTGGATGACCAAAGAAGCGAGAGAACAGGACATTCAGGATAATATGGATTTTTTGAACCAACTTTTGGACCTATTTACAGGAAAAAAATCATTTCAAAAAATCATTCTCTTAGGTTTTTCTCAAGGAGGAGCAACAGCCGCTCGATTTTACTATCAACTGCAGGAAATAGATCATCTCATCTTATGGGCCAGTGTTTTTCCGCCAGATTTACATGTTGAAGAAGAGATTAATGGCGAACCCAATAAAAATTTCTTTGTACTTGGTTCAGAAGATCCATATTTTAATGAAACTGAACAAAAAAACACGATTGATTTTTACCGAAATATGAATTTTTCTATTTTTCAATATACTGGAAATCATACAATAGAGTCATCTGTATTAAATGACTTATTGAATAAATTAAAATAATTTCTGTCGTTTAAGTAAATAACGCAACAATACTTGATCAAATCCTTCATTAATGTCAGCGGGCATGAAATCGATTCGATTATTCAAACTTCTCAATGCCAATTCATCAAAGTATTTTTTAATGGATTTAGTATATTCCTCTTTAATTTCGGCAGGTTGAATTTTCATTCGTTCACCGGTTTCCATATCCACTAAGTTATAAGGTCGGTTACCTAATTCAAAATCCACTTCCATTTTTTGATCAACCACATGAAACAGGATTACTTCATGTTTATTATGGCGCATATGCTCCACAGCTTGAAATAATTCGTCGGCTTTTGATGGATCATCCAATAAATCAGAAAAAATTACAATTAAACTTCTGCGGTGTGATAATTCAGCAATGTCATGTAAGGATTGAACAATATCGGTATTCTTTTTATTACTTTCTTCGTAAGAAATCAATCGTTTTTCCAATTCTGAATAGAGATATCGGTGATGAGCAGGAGAGGATTTGGCTTGTGTATGTAATTCTATTTTATCTGTAATAATAGAGAGTCCAATAGCATCCCTTTGTTTTTTTAACAACTCAATAAAACTAGCAGCTGCATAAACCGAAAATTCATATTTTGTTATCGATCCATTTTGAGGAAAATACATGGAACTTGATCCATCAATTACAATTTGACACCTTAGATTAGTTTCTTCTTCATACTTTTTGGTGAATAACTTATCGGATCGTCCATATAATTTCCAATCAATATGACGAGTAGATTCTCCTTTATTATACAATCGATGTTCGGCAAATTCAACAGAGAAACCATGAAAAGGACTTTTATGCAATCCAGTAATAAATCCTTCAACCACCTGTTTTGCAAGTAATTCAATATTCCCAAATTGGGCCAGTTTCAAACGATTAATTTCCATTTCAGTGCTTTTGCCTTATTATTTACGAAAATACAGAAACAAATGGAAATAAAAGGATAAAGATTTGAATCAATTAAGTGGTAAATTTGAAAAAAAAAGAAAATGAAGGAGGTAATTGTTGTTGGTGCAAGTGGTTTAGTTGGTAACGAATTGGTGAAACAGCTAATTGAAAACAAGAATATTGTTAAAATCCACCTATTAGTTCGAAAAGAAATACATTTTAATGACCCAAAGATTTTAGTTCATTTGGTTGATTTTAAAGATGAATCCCAGCTTAAAAATGCTCTTCAAGGGGAGATAATATATTGTTGCATTGGAACCACTAAAGCTAAAACTCCCGATCTTTCTAATTATGAAAAAATAGATCGCGACATTCCTATTAAATTGGCTCAATTAGCCTATGCCAAAGGGATAAGTCAGTTTCATTTAATTTCAGCTATTGGAGCAAATGCGCAATCAAAAATTAATTACAACCGCATAAAAGGTGAGGCTGAAGAAGGGGTTAAATCATCAAACATCCCGTATATCTTCATTTATCATCCAGCCATGTTAATCGGAAAGCGATCAGAATCAAGACCCTTAGAGTGGATAGCCCAGAAAATCTCACCGATACTTGATTTATTTATGATCGGTTCTTTAAGGAAATTTCATTCAGTTAAAGTGAGTAATTTGGCGAAAACAATGGTGAAAAATAGTCTTTCAAAAGCCTCGAACAAAATAAACTTCATCACCTATCCTCAATTTGAAAAGTAAGTGGTTTATTTTTTGCTAGACCTGATAATATGAGGCGAACGGATAAGAAATATTTACATAGGATAGCTATCGTTATCATTCCATTAATCTTATTTTTTTGGGCGTTGAAGGTTTATGCAGATTATAGTGAAGATGTTGAAGTTCGCAGATTAATGGGGCAACGGATATCATACTACAAAACAAATGACCTTGAAAATCGATTACAAGTTTATAAAACAGCTTCTGATTTCAAACATCCAATAACTCGTAAATTCGCATTAAATTTAGCAAGCAGAAATGCTGGAAGTTATAATTTAAGGCAAGTTTTTACAATTTATGATGAAGTCTTGAATAAATGGCAATATGTTAATGATCCTTCATCGGCTGAATTAATAGCTAAAGCATCGTTCTCCATTGAAACAGGATTGAAGGGAGATTGCGACGATTTCGCAGTTACCTTATCGTCTCTTATACAAGCAATTGGAGGAAAAACAAGAATAGTAAATGGATTCAAGAAAAATGCTAGCCATGCCTATACGGAATTATTTATCGGTGATTTATCGAAAAAACAAGAAGCTTCTTATTTAATACATAAACGTTATGGACGAAATTATCCCAAAGGATTGGTTATTCATTACAGCCAAGATTCAGCTGGAAATTATTGGTTAAATTTGGATTGGAATACGAAACATCCCGGAGGGAAATATTTTGAAGCTAACAAACAATTGATATTTTATACGAGCGAAGGAAAGTATGAATTGAAAAAGAAATAATTTTTTTACTTCTACTAATTGCAAATAATTAAATTATTATTATCTTTGCAAACCATTTTTATGGGATTTAAAAAATAGTTATGAAAAGAACATTTCAACCATCCGTTAGAAAAAGAAGAAACAAACATGGTTTCAGAAGTAGAATGGCGACTAAAAACGGCCAAAGAGTTTTAGCTGCTCGTAGAAGAAAAGGTCGTAAAAAACTAACTGTTTCTGACGAACCTTTCCACAAAAGATAATATTTTTAGTTAACAATATGTATAGCCGGATTATGTCCGGCTTTTTTTGTTATTCCCCATTCGAGTTTGTGAAATAGGTTTCAAACGTTACAGGCTCGGTTGTTTTTAAATCATTTATTGAAACATCAATTATAGACTTTAAATTGATGATTTTTGTCCCCTCAAAATAGTACTTTAATATCTGTTGATAAGAAAAGTTAGATTTAGCCATTTTCATCGCTCCTTCCTGACACAATCCAACACCGTGACCGTACCCTTTTCCACTTAGTTTAACATATTCACCATCGTCAGAACAACTGAATAATGTGGACTTTAACTGAAAAGCATCTCGTATGTCACGTAACGGAATCCCATATCTCGGATCAACAAAAAACGCCAACCTGCTATCCTGTTTAAAGTTAAATTGTTGGCTATTGAATACAGTATCCTGAGGTGAAACAAAGTATTTTTTTTGAAAAAAATCAACCCATTTAGACTTTTCTATGCGTTTTTCCCATTTCGCTTGTTTAGTAAAAATGCAGAAGGTATCCTTGAAAGTTTTTAAATAAGGAATAGATTCATTCCAAATTAAATCGGGCTCTGATGTTTGGCCGCCGCAATTCGCATGAAAAAAACCCTCAACTAAATGGAGTTTTTGATCAATAAGCACTTCATTTTGAGTAGATTTTACCGCTGTTAATATCGAATTTGAAAAACGCCATTTATAATGATATGCTTGGCAATGAACTTGGTCGCATAAATCAAATCCATCTTTTGAATGTCTGTTTTTTGATTTAAGCGCATATGTCCTGCTCATTACTGCTTGCGCTTTATAGTATTCCAAGTGATGCCCTACTCCTCCCTCCGACTCAACAACTGCAGCAATATAATCTTCAAGATGAACTTGATTAATGATTTTTATCCCATTTTTACCTGTACTAAAATAAAAATCACCGGTATATTTTCGGGGTTTTATATCTGAATTTTTAATGGTAAGTGTCATATTTCCTGCGCTAAGGTTTTGGACTAATTTCACGGATGAAAAAACACCAATTTCTAGCACGCCAACATATAATTTTAACTTATCATTTTCTACTTGTTGAATCTCGGCAAAATCATTTTTATTTATCTCTCCAATATATGTAGAATCAGCAAAAATTGAATAAGAAGACTCTGAATATGAAACATTTACACGATTTATTTTGTCACGCGAGAAAATTCCTATTCGCATTAATTGCGAAAAAAACACAGATGGAATTAGTAAAAACAGGAAACAAATTACTTTGCTCATATAGCAAATTTACAATCAAATAAAACCTATGCTTTAGGCCTTTGATATAGTTTTCAACAATGATTGTGCAACTTTTTTACTTGCGCCTCCCTGACCAAGTACTAAGCGCATTTCTTTGTAATTGGTAATCATTTCATTTCTGTAGGAATTATTCTCTATCAATAACTCTATTTCCTGTCGAATATTTGAAGCAGTACACTCTTGTTGAATCAATTCTTTGACTACCAACTTATCCATAATTAGATTAACCAAAGATATGTACTTAATTTTTATCAGTGTCCTAGCAATGAAGTATGATATCCAAGATCCTTTGTAACAAACAACTTGCGGTACAGTAAACAGAGCCGTTTCTAATGTAGCTGTTCCTGAAGTTACAACCGCTAATTCCGAAAAACTAAGAAGATTGTATGTTTGACCAAAAATAATTGTAATTCCAAGCGACTCAAATGCCTGGTACATATCTAGTGATTGATTTGGCGCACCGGCAATAACAATTTGATGCGTTTTTAAATCCTTAACTGCAGCCAACATAATTGGTAGTTTCACATGGATTTCTTGCTTTCTACTACCCGGTAATAAAGCAATAATAGGTAAATCAGATAAGTTGTTTTTTGATAGGAATTCTGTTTTATCAATCGAATGTTGTGCATGTTTTTCAATCTCATCTAACAAAGGATGCCCCACATATTCCGTCGAGTAATCAAATTTCTCGTAAAATGAATTTTCGAACGGTAAAATAGTATACATTTTATCCACGCAACGCTTAATGATCTTCACCCGAGATTGTTTCCAAGCCCAAACTTGAGGTGAAATGTAATAATGAACGAGAATATTATTGTTTTTTGCCCATTCAGCAATTCGTAAATTGAACCCGGGATAATCAATTAAAACCAAAATGTCTGGTTTGAATTCAAGAATGTCTTTCTTACAAAAGTCGATGTTTTTTAAAATTGTACGAAGATTAAATAGAACTTCAACAAATCCCATGAAAGCTAGTTCAGAAATGTGTTTTACAATTGTTGCCCCTTCTTTCTTCATTAAATCACCGCCCCAACAACGTGTTTCAATCGCTGGATTGATTTCCTTTAATGCAGCCAATAAATTTGAACCATGTAAGTCTCCAGATGCTTCACCTGCAATGATATATAATCGAGGATTATTTTGACTCATTATTGAATTACATTCACATACAAAACGTAAGGTAAATAAAGAATTGTACCAGCAATTATTCCCATTCCTAGTCCATATTTCTCACGATTTATCGTTAAATAAAACCAAAGTAAATTTGCAATAATGGCAAGGGATAAGAATTTGCTGCGCACCATGTCAATATTTAAGAACTGTTTCCACAAATATTCAAACGGATAATTTTGAAATTCTGCCATAATAACTATAACTAATGGAACTAGTATAATCGGCGAAAAAAGACCAATCAATAATCCTTTTGTATGTTCCCAACTCCAATTTCGTAAACTCATAATTTCCAGTTTTTTAATTCTTCTAATGCTTGATAAGCAGTCATATCAAAATGCGTAGGAACGATACTAACATATCCATTTTTCATGGCATGTAAATCGGTGTCCTCGTGTTGATCAACATCTGAAAACTCTCCGGTTAACCAATAATAGGGCTTTCCAAATTGATCTTCACGCTTTTCAAATCGATCTGCCCAAAATGCATGCGCTTGTCGACAAACCTTAAATCCTTGAATGGCAGAAACAGAAATATCAGGAATATTTACATTTAAGCAAGTATTCAATGGAATTTTATTTTTCAACGCGGAAGCAATCACCTCATGTGCAGCCCATTGTGCAGCGGTAAAATCAGCATCTACCGAAAAGTTTGCCAAAGAAAATCCGATGGATGGAATTCCTTCCATTGCACCTTCTACAGCCGCAGACATGGTTCCAGAATACAACACATTTGTTGACGTATTTTCTCCATGATTTATTCCCGAAAGTAATAAATCTGGTTTTCCTTTTAAGATTTCATAAATAGCCAGTTTCACACAATCTACTGGAGTACCAGAACAAGAATACGCCTCCACCCCTTCGTATTGATGAAAAGCATTTAGTCGCAGCGGATGATGTATTGTAATTGAATGTCCCGTGGCAGATTGAGGTTTATCAGGAGCCACAACCAAAACATCACCAAACGATTTGGCAACCTCTATTAATGTAGAAATCCCTTTCGATGTAATTCCATCGTCATTTGTAACAAGTATCTTTGGTCGCTGCATAGTTCAATTCTGATTACGAAAATACATATTATTCCAGCATTAAAATTAATTTTGAAGTAAATTCACGCCAGAAAAATGAATGATCTATCTACAAAATATGGTTTTTGCAAAGTTTCAATTGCACCCATCAGAGCAGAAAAACGTGATGCCGCAGAAATGGTAACACAATTGTTATTCGGTGAACCTATTGAAATACTAGAAATTGAAAATTCATGGCTAAAAATTCAATCGTTGATCGATGGATATATTGGTTTTGTGGACGCCAAACAGATTTTAAGATTATCCTTCAAGGAAGTAAATCGTTGGTTGAGTGATTTTCAAATCGAAAGGTCTGCTTTCACTCAAATTACTACTCCTTGGGGAGTTCAATGGATTTCTTGTGGTAGTTTCTCGTCTGAAATGGAAGAATTTAAAATTGGAAATATCGAATTCCAACGACTCACGGAATCAAAAAGTGTATCAAATTCAATCATAGATCAAGCATCCATTTTTCTAAATACACCGTATTTATGGGGTGGAAAAAGTATTTTCGGTATTGATTGTTCTGGTTTTACTCAACTTTTGTTTGTTCTGAATGATATCAAACTACCCCGAGATGCATACCAACAAGAGGAAATCGGACAATCAATCACATTCTTTGAAAAAGAAATAGGTGATTTGGCGTTTTTCTCGAACGAAAGTGGAAAAGTGATTCATGTAGGGCTTGTTGGGGAGAAAAATGAAATTATACATGCCTCAGGTTGTGTCCGAAAAGATGAACTAAAATCGGATGGAATTTATTCTAATTTAAATGGATTAAAAACCCACAATCTTCATTCGATTAGGCGGTATAAATAATTTTTTTCCGATATTTGTGTCACTTAACTACAAAATACGGACAATGAAAGTGTTAATCGCAGGTGGAGCAGGATTTATTGGAAGCAATTTAGCGAAAAGACTCATTCATGATGGTCATAAGGTGGTTGTCTTGGATTCTTTAATACGTGGAAATAAATTAGACCAAGAAACCCTAGAAAATATTACATTATTTGAAGGAGATGTCCGTGATGAGGCACTAGTAATTGAAGCAGCAAAAGGATGTGATCTTATTTATCACTTTGCAGCAGTTTTAGGTGTTGACATTGTTGCCGAAAATCCGGTTGAAACCATGGAAGTGGAAGTATACGGAACCAAAAACATCGTTACAGCAGCATACGCAAACAACATTTCAAAGATTATCTATGCATCGACTAGCGGAATTTATAGTTCAACTGAAATTGTGGATGACGTTTTGACTGAAGAATTATTGGTTGACC
>CAIUSK010000120.1 GCA_903901805.1 uncultured Flavobacteriales bacterium | reverse complement strand
GATCAGTGTATTATTTTATACAGTTGCGGGTTACTCGACTACGTTTTTTGTTATATTTGATCAAAAAACTGCTTCCAACACACGACTAGAAAAAGCAGCAACGTAGACATTCGAGAAAATGCTGCCTTCTCCAGTCGTGGAGACGTTAGCAGTAACCATAAAAGACAACAATTAATCAAAATGAACACTATAGATTTTCACAAAACAACGACAAGAGAACTAAAGGCAATTCAAGACAGAATAAGAAATCTTGTTCCAAATTGGCTAGAAGATGGAATGTATAAAGAAGCAGTGTTAAGAGGTTTGATAAGAAACTTTCTTCCAAAAAATTTTGAAATTGCATCAGGGTATGTCGCACGACAGACAGGAAATAGAGGAACTCATCAAGTAAGTCCTCAAATTGATATTATTATATACGACAACAACTATCCTGTATTATTCAAAAAAGAAGAACTAGTCGTTGTAACTGCTGACTCAGTTAGAGGAATTATAGAAGTAAAAAGTAGTGACCAAAGTGAAAACGTGACAGAAACTCTTAATAAATGCAACCAAAAAGGACAATTTATATGGCAAGGTAAGCAAGACAAAAAAAATCCCATTTTCAATGGAATTTTTTACTATAATTTAAATCGAAAAACAGACATTCAAATACGAAGATATTTAACGGCTGACCATCAGAGGGCATCTAACCTTCAACCAACTAATAAATTTATTGTTGACCATATTTCTTATGGCGAGAATAAGTTTTACAAATTCTGGAAAAACCAAATTGTAAATGACCATAGAAATTTTTTGTATAGAACCGAAGACCTATCGTTTTCTTTTTTCATTTCAAACTTAATTTCATACTTACAACCGACCTCTGTGGCGAATAATAATTTTCTTTGGTTTCCAGTTGACAAAAGTTTTAACGAACGAATAATATGGCACTTCTAAAAACACGATAAAGAATGGCTACTGCTAACAGCACCTAAAAAAAATTGGCTGCATTGTACTATTAATGAAAATTTATTTTACATTTGAAATGTGGTTTTCAAAAGAAATTTTGTACTTCAAAATCGCCAACTTTCTTTAGCCGCAAACCGTCAAACTGTCTAAAAACCCTTCTCTTTTCCACATCAACTTTTTCATAAAACCATCCTTTTTCTCATTATCAAAAACGTGACTTTTCGTATCTTTAAGTATGAAGTTTATACAAGGAAATGATCGGAATCAAATAGCGTTTTTCTGTTTGGATCAAGCTGTTTCAGATGACAATGAAGTTCGATTAATCGATTTATTTGTTGATGAATGCAGACTTTCTGATTATGGTTTTAAAATGGAGTTCATTGAAAATGGTCGTCCGGCTTATCATCCATCAGATTTGTTGAAGTTGTTTATTTACGGGTATTTAAATCGTATTCGTTCATCTCGACAATTGGAAAAGGAATGCAAGCGCAACATTGAAGTAATGTGGTTGATGAAAGGACTTGTTCCTGATCACAATACGATTTCTAACTTTCGAAAAGACAATCCAAAAGCTATTCGCAGAGTGTTCCATGCTACGGTTTCTTTAGGCAAAAACTTTGATTTAATCGGTGGTAAATTACTTGCAGGTGATGGAACCAAGTTGCGCGCTCAAAACTCAAAGAAAAACAACTTCAACGAAAAGAAGATTGAACGGCATATTGCTTACATTGATGACAAGCTCAATGAATACAGCACTATTCTTGCCAGCGAAGACAAGGATTTAACAGAGGAGAAAAAGCAAGAAATCAAACATAAAATCGATAAACACCAACAGCATAAAGACAAGTACGAAGCTTATAAAAAGCAACTCGACGAAACAGGAACTGTTCAGATTTCGACTTCAGATCCCGATAGTAGACAAATGATTGTGCGCAACAATATCACTGAAGTTGCCTACAATGTTCAGTCAACAGTTGATGCCAAGCACAACATTCCAATCGACTTCAAAGTCACCAATAAAAACGATTCCAAAGCCATGGGTGCGATGGTTCGGAGAGCGAAAACCATTTTGGGTCACACTGAATTTACAGCCATTTTTGACAAAGGATACCACACGGGAACTGAGTTCGATTACGCTAATAAGCACGGTGTAGAAGTCATTGTTGCTTTTCCTGATGTTGCTTCGCATGCGCCCGATATATCGTTTGATGTTGAACACTTTGATTACAACAAAGAACGTGATGAATATACTTGTCCGGCTGGTGAACTGCTCACCACAAACGGTCGCTGGTACAACAAAGCAAGCGGAAAAACAATCAATCGTGTCAAACACTACAAAACCAAAGCCTGTTTAACATGCAGACTTTTTGAAAAATGTACCCGAAATAAAACAGGACGGTTCATTGAGCGTTCGGAACACATGGATTTAATCGATGCAAACAAGAAACGAATACAACAAAACATGGAACTTTACCGAAAACGACAGGCAATCGTTGAACATCCATTTGGAGTGATAAAAAGACAATGGGATTTTTATTATGTCATGACCAAAAAATCCATAAAACATGCTTCAGCAGATGTAGGTTTGATTTTTACCTGTTACAATCTGCGCCGGATTATGAACCTCGTGAACAAAAATCAACTCAAAAAGTTCCTTAGAGAACTTGCTCCCATTTTTTTGATTCTTACAAGCTATTTTAAGCCCCTTAGAGGAATTCTTTTTTTCAGAAATAACGCACATTTTATTTTAAACAACTTACTCCAAGCTGCTTAAAAAGGATTATTTTTAGCTAAAATTTGGTTTGGATGGAGACTTGAAATGGGTTTTTAGACGAACTGCCGTTAGCACCAATACAAATGACAAGAATAATTATTATTTCGACTATGTTGCTATTATCTGCCAATTCTATACACGGACAGGGTGTCTCAGATACGATAAGAGCGGAGCAAATTTCTGCAGTCAGTATTGTAGGGACATATGGTGGTGATAGATTATACTACAAATTTAGGGCAAACAAGAAATGTAAATTAAGCTTTGTTGCGCCAAGGCCTTTGGTTTACCGTGGAGTATGGGAAATACGAAATGACACTCTCTTTTGCACATTTAGTCGAGTAAATACTATTGGCCAAGGCGACAACGGCAACCTTAAGAATAAACCAATGATAGAGAAGTTCATTATTTATAAAGGTAAATTGTACAATATAAGAGAGGAGAATGGACAAAGAAACATAGCGCTAGTACCGAAGATTGAATGACGAAAAGAAAATGTACTGGTGCTAACAGCACCTACAAGAAATTGGCGGTTCAGTGCTTATATGAAGCTCTGTGCTTCGTATCAAGTTTAGTGTTGGCAGACAGTTTTCGTCTCCGAAATCGCCACCTTCGGGTAGCTGCGAAACGTTAGCGGTCAGGCATTACGATAACGATACAGGAGGTTGAAAATAAAATTATATATGACAATTAGGGGCAGATTTAGGACATGTTGGATTTTACTTATTTCCATCTTTTTACTGACGAGTTGTGACGCTTTTTTGCAAATGACCTATGTAGTTAAAAATAAGTCCGAAAATGAATTGAAACTGTTTGTTCCCAACTATCCTGTGGACAGCTTACCAAGTGTATACGGAGACCGAAAAGATACAACATTAAGATTAAACCCTAATGGGGAAATCATTGTTGGAATTAGCAGTAAAATTGATTTTCCATGGGGTAGAAAAAATATTTATCGTAATGCCCCAGGTATTTGTGGTATAAAGAAATTAAATAATGATACAATCATTAATTTAAGTTGCTCAAAAAAAGAATGGAAATATAGAAAGGGACAATCAATATTGATTTTAAAGTAGAAAAAGCCCGAGACCGTTGTGCGGCATTTTAAGACGATACGATAAAAATGAAACAATTGATATGGAAACTAATTTTACCTTTAACTGTAATTTCCTTTGGGACAATTACAAAGTGGTGGTATACTTTACCTGTTGACGCACCCGACACTTTATATAGCGGTTTTCCATTTCCATTTGCTGGTGCTGGCTGGCACAGCTCAATGTCGCTACAAATTTTTGTTTTAGAACTAATTGTCGACTTTCTTATTTATTTCCTTTTATGGTTTGCAATAGTGTTTAGTATTAATAAGTATTTGACAAAAATAAATACATACAAAATCGTGACAATTGGACTTTGGACAATTTCGGTAATAATAATTCTTGGTGCATCATATATCGCAAGTTTTACCGAACATATTTTTTACTTTAAACGACCTTATGAAATGGAAATAATGGAAACTGGATATAAGTTTATTTGGCAGAAAACAGAACGACCTGATTATTACAAATATCACCCCAAACATACTAAATAATAAAAAAAAACGACCGCATAACATGAGTTTGGCAAAAGTGGGAATTTTGTACTAGGCTGAACATTTGTACTTTCTATTAGCATTTGTACTAAATTTGAACTTTAGTACTTTCTAAACCCAACCTTCGCCAAGCCCAAAAACGTTAGGCACGATTTTATGAAGACAACGATACTACTCATATTGACCATTTTATTTTTAACGTCCTTGACAGGTTGTTTCATTCAGACCAAGACAAGAAAACCTGAAAGTGACTTAAAAACTCAAACGCATACGATTTATAAAATCGACAAGAGAGTTCAGGTTGACGCTATTGAAGTTTCAAAAATTGACACGACACTAAACCTTTTCAAGGGTGAATCATTAATTGGAATTACCGTAAAAGGACATATTAGCAAGGCTAATAATTCTGCAATTGACTATTTTGACGACTTGGACTTCATTGAAGCAGTTAACAATCATAGCAGACTTCAGACAATTGAAATCGTTCCAACTTTAAAAACAACAAATCCTAACCTGAAAAAATCTAAACCGACAAAAACAAAAGTGAAATATAACTACCTTTCAGACAAGACAGAGTTTGAGTTTTATGTGGAGAAGAAGATTTATACGCCTGGCTTTGGACAATATCAAATCGACATTGTTTGTGGCCAGAATAAAGAGACAATATGGTTATTCAGACGGAAATAAAACCTATGCCTAACAACATCTACCCACCTCGAAGAAGCAGCGAAGCTAAAAGTGGCGGTAGATTGCGAATACGAACTTTTGTGTTTCAAGCAAACATAGGCACATATAGACAGGTTAGAGCTTCGAAAACGCCAATTTCTTGTAGCTCCAGCATGTTATGTACAATTAATAAAATGAAGTCACGCCTAATTGTTCTATTGATTATGATTTTGATTACACCGCATTCTGTATTTTCACAAAAGGATACAGGAGCTAAAAATGATTTCAAGTTTTCACCATTAGCTTTTGGATCAGTTTCTCAAGGAATACAACGTCTTTCTTTAGGCGTATCGACTCATAAATTTATTGGTGGAAAAGGAAGTTATTATTTTGGATTACGAAACATATATTCAACTATAGGAGTTGAACGCCAATCAACCAGTTTATATCCATTCCTAAATATTGGATATATAGAAACCATAGGGATTTTAGACATTGGACTCTATTCTAATCTTACCTTTTCAAAAAATCCAACAATCGATATTAACCCAATGATTGGGGTATCTTTATTTGGATATTTAGGACTATTTAGCTCATATTCTTTTTCCCGTTCTCAGGTCGAGTTTGGGCTTAGAATAATTTTGGGGAAATGGCAGAAATAAAAATGTACATAACATGTGCTACACCTAAAGCGGCACGTATACGCCCGAGAATAGCCGCTCAAAGTGTAGCACAAAACCGATATAGGAAACAAACAACAATAAACACTTCATTTAATATATCTCGTCTCTGAATAACAAGTAAAAAAATGAAACTCACAATTAGAATAATAGTATCCATTTTGATCTTTTTAGGTTCAGTGTTTTTAGCTTTTATAATTGAAGATGAATACAGAAAAAGTGTTCGGTGGTTATATGAGATATTAAGCAATCACAAAATTTCGTTTCATCATCCTGCTAAAAATATTCACTTTGCCAGTGGGTATTTCGTATCTTCCATTGGTGCTTTTTTTGTTATCATATTTAATTTTATCTTCAATCAAAAAAAGCATCAAATACTATTAAATATGGTAATATCTCTCGTGCTGTTTACCACTAGTATCGTTGTATATTCAGCTATGGACTCAAATCTAAAACTTATAGAGTGTACAGCATGCGACAATGGGTTACGAACACTTGAATATAATAACATCTTGTATGATAGAATAATGATTTTGGCATTGATAAGTACTTTATTACCATGGGTGTTTACTGAATTCATAAATAGAAAAAAAAATGGAAGCCTAAAATAACTGTAAAGCGCAAACCCTCCTTCGTACGAACGGAAAATTTGAAAGAAAATATGTTTAACTTCGAAATTATAATTTAGTTAAAGAGTCGGCCGAGCGCTTGATGGCAGAACGTTAGGCGGCAGCTTATGACCTTACAACACGACCATAGAATTAACATGACATCAGTATGTTTTTAATACTTAATATTTTTCCACTGACAATTATTCTAATAGTAATATGGGCAATTACTAGGAAAAAAATAGTTGGAAAAATTCTGGGATATTTCTGGCTTGGTTTGGTTGGACTTTTTTGTCTTGGAGTGGTAATTAAACTTTTGACAGACCAGAAAGTACTTGATAAAGAAGATTATTATGGAGAATACATTGTGAATCGTGACTATTTCCACGGCAGTCAATCGGACTGGCAATACAATAACTTCAGATTTGAAATTAAAGAAAACGACTCAATTTACTTTTACCTTACTGACAAAGAAAAAATAGTAAAAACTTATCGTGGTACAATTACAACGACTAAACGATATAGTTCGGAACGACTGAAACTAAAAATGGAACAACCAACTCACCATATTTTGACAAGTAATCCGACCACTTACAGAGGGGCTTGGAGTTTTTATTTAGTATTTCAATCCCCGAAATTTAATAACGTTTATTTCAAAAAAGGAAAATGGAAACCTCTCGACAAATAAGTGACAGAAAAGATGGCTGACCGTATAATATGGAGTTTGTATCAGTCGTTATCTCCCAAACAAAGCAAACTTTGAAACAAAAAACGTTAACTTCAGAAACTAATTTATTTAAACAGTCGGGCTTAGCGTCTGGCAGCAAACCGATATGACCCATTATAAAATGACCGTAAAAAGGACAATACTCGGACTACTATTGATACTATTTGTTTCGATAAATTTGTTTGGCCAAGACAGTTTGATAAGACGAAGTATAATTTGTTTTACACCGACAAAAGCAAATAAAATTAATGGAATTGCAATTGGTCTTTGGAATAGGCCAGAATCTCAAATCATTCAGAATTTTAATGGACTTAATTTTGAAGTTTTGGGTTCAGGATGGGCGACACCTTTTTTGGGATTAGACGATGCTGGTTACACGGAGAATGACTTACATAAAATAAATGGACTATCATTTGGCTTAACACTTTTAAATGGAAGAATGAATGGCTTGACGATTTCACCGACAATAAATACAACATTCTTTTTTAATGGTGTAAAAATCGGGCTATTTAACTTTGACCTTAATAAATCAAATGGTGTTCAACTCGGGCTTGTGAATGCAAATGACGAGAATAACGGATTAATTATTGGTATTTACAATAAAGCTGTTAAAACACGTGGACTTCAAATCGGATTGGTAAATAAATCTGACGAGCTTAGGGGACTTCAAATCGGACTTATTAATATTAACGGAACAAGGACATTACCTTTGATAAATTGGAGAACAAAACGAAAATAATAACTGGGCATAACAGCACCTACAAGAAAGTGGCGGTTAAGTGGTTCAATCGAGCTTTCATGTACCTGATGAAGTCTAGTACAGAAAATTCTTCACTTCGGCCAGACCAAACCTTTACCAACCATAATAAAACATAAGTCACAATGAAACAGACATTAACACTTTTGACTCTTTTATTCAGTTACCTTGCTTTTGGTCAAAACAGCAGAATTGAACTAGCGAACTCTAAAATTTATATTCGAGCAACCTACTTTGACGATAAAAACGAATATATCGGACTGCAAACAAGGACCGACATAAGCGATACAATTATTGACAGCGTAAAATTTCGCAAGTTTCAAACAGCAGACTTTATAGATTATTCAGCTAAGCAAGAAACAAAAACATTCTATGAAACTTTTACGAATGACGTTTATTGCATGCTTGATAACAACAAAAAAGTAGTTCATAAAATCAACTACCAAATTAACGAAGAGCAAACAGCAATCATCTTCGGTAAACAAACAACTATCCTTCTTGAATTTTTGGGCACGCAAGACAGTATTGTACCTTCATTTTATACACCAAGAAAGTACTATCACAAAGACAATTCTGAAATCTATCTTATAATTATACCAGCATTGAAATCATTGGTTGTTTCTAGTAATGGTGAGTTTTATACTAAGCAATTATTGGGAGACAATTACAATGAAATATCAAACGGACTACTAAACAATTATAAAGCCTCCACAAGGTTTGACATACAAAAGGGTGATGAAATTCAATTGTTTTATCGCAGGAAATGGTATGACGACACAACCAATCTTGCCGAGTATAGCGATAAACAATTCAAGAATTTTAAATATTTAGGCGATACCATGGTGAATGATAAAAAAACAATGAAATTCGAAGTGGAAGGATACAATTATTTAAGTGGCTCCTATGACAGTCCAGAAGAATTTTTTGTAACCGTTATGGATAGCGGTTATTTTGTAGGTTATCAATTCGTGCCATATAAAGAATTCAAAACTGAATTGAAAATTGTTGAAACAGAAACTGGGAAAGACCTATTTCTTCAAGGGATTACGTTCGATACAGTTAACGGAAACACGTACCAAAAAATCGTTCAAGCCAAAAGCGATCCTTACAGAAATTATATTTTACCCTTCTTTCCAATGCCTTTCGTTGAATTTGGTAATGTTCAAGGAGTAATTACCTACACAAAAATTAAAGGAGTTGAAAAGGGCAAGAAGCGAGAAAGAACATACATCACAGATAAAAATAACATCAGAGATATACTAATTAAAAGTAAAAACGAACTTGAAGTTAAGGTCTATTTTGTGGACGCCGCCGAGATTGAAATCAATATTCAAGAAAGTGAAACGAACAAAGCACATGGAAACGTAAAGACAAAAGCAAAAAAGGGATTAAACACTTTTGTTGTTCGAACTAAAAAATTTGCTAAAAACAACCATTATCATGTTCAGATAAATTACAAAAGCCAAAACAGTTCAGGTAGTTTTTCAAATAGTGTAAAGTCAAAACATTGACAATTAAAAAAAGATGGTTGGTAAGAGGGATTGGTAAAAGATCCAACTATTTGATAATAAAAAATGACATTGGAACTTACTATGATGCATTACCTTCTGCCAGATGAAACAAAATATAAAATTCTACTCTTTCCCCAAGCCTAGGAATATTGGGCGTAATACCATGAAGACACGAATAACAATGCTATCCATTTTTAGCTTCTTCATCTTAACCTGTTGGCCAATCACAACTAACGGACAAGCCCCAGCAGACAACTTACTTTTGGATGAACAAGCATTAAAAAAAGTAAAGGTTTATAACGATTTATACAGTGCTTTCAAGAAACCTGATGAGGTTTTCATACTTGACTTGCGAGGACAAAAACTGAGCCAATTGCCAGACTCGATTGATAAATTTAACAATCTCCAACTATTGCGCTTGGGTTGTAAAATAAAGGATTCAACCCCAAAAAGAATCATAAGGAAATCTAAAAGAATTGGTGGAGGAATCATGCATCTTGATAGAATGCAAGGGAAATATATCGCTTATAATTTCTTGACAAAACTACCAGTGACAATTAAGAATTTAACCAAACTTCAAGAAATTGACTTGGCTTATAACAATTTGAGTGATGTTCCAGTAGAATTAGCAGAATTAAAAAATCTAAAAAAAGTGAATTTAATTGGTAATTATAAGCTATTAGACAAGTCCGATCAACTAAAAATGATAAAAAAATCCTTGCCGCCAGACTGTAAACTATGGACAGATCTACGAATAGATTAAAATACTACATCCAACAGATTTCTGAGCTGGTTTAATGTGATAGCAAATGCCGATGCCTTTTTTTTTCAATAAATGCATCTGATATTCATAACTTTATGTAGTTTAGTTGTATATTCGTTAAGCGCAATGAACTTTCGCTTTTGCATCTAAATTGGTATGCTTTATGAAGGTTTGTGGCGGTTATAAACGAGTTATAAGCAATAGATGTTATCCCTCAAAAACATAGACGTAGAAAAGAGTTTGTCAAGGAAGAGATTAATTTATTCAAAAGATTTTCTGGAATACCTTGATTTGATTTTCTATCCGTTTGCCCAAATTTTTGGGTTTGTAATTTGCCCCTATTTGATTTTTTTCTACGAATTAGATTTTGAAAATGTGAATGAGCGATTTGTTGGATATTACATGCTGCCGCTAGTTGTATTTAATGGGATTTATATGACAATCCGAATGTTCACGCAATTAAGATTGAAAAAAATTGAGACAAATAATACTTACATTCTAAATGAGCAACTAATTCAAGAATTTGCTAAAAATGAAGAGTTCGTCATCAGAAGAAAGAAAAGAAACGAAGACGACTGTATAATCTTCGATAAACCTCATCTGGAAGGTAAATACGGGCGAACTGCAGTTTTAATTTTAAAGGGCTCGCAAATCTATTACACTTTCATTCAGGATGGTTTCAAATTAAATACGCCTACTTTCATTTCTCATCTACTATTTGGATGGAGATTGAAAAAATGGTTAAATAAAAATGCTTTTAACACGCCCTTAGCGTCAGGCTGAGATCTTTCTTCGAAAGAAAAGAAAATGTAAAGTAGAAAAATCAATCTTCGTGTTTGAGTTTATGGGCTAAAATCAGCCCGTACGCCAAGCGCGGAACCGTTATAGTGAATAAACAATTGTGTAAAATGACTCAACAGCGAAGTATGTTTTCCGTAGCAAAGATTCTTAACTACGTCAGTGTTTCCTTTATTTCCGTTATTCTGTTTCTTGCATGGTTAAATTTGAAAACTGTTTACCTATTGCGTGACGAAAATTATGCGCATTACCAAGTGCTTGGTTCTGATTCCGCTCCATCGCCTTGGTATATGAAATCACTAGAGGTATACTCGGAATTTAGTTTTTTAATGGGCCTATCTGAACTCATTATTGGAGTATTACTCTTGTATATTTTATATTATGGTTTGAGATATAAACACATATTGTCGATCTTAATCTGTTCATTGGTTCTCTGCTATGAATTTTTCAACTTCACAGAAGGTTTGCCTTAATTAGTCACTATAACACCACCTATGAATTATGCAGAAAATTCCTTACATTCGAGAGTCGGCACTAAGCATAGCCGCAAACCGTTAACGGAAAGGCATGACGACCAATCGACAAATTATATGACAGACAAAAATTGACACAAAACCAGAGACAATAAAATGCCCATAGTAAGTATCTCGACATTCTTCGCAATTTTCATTTTCATCGTTTTGGTGGGCCTTTACATCTTTCTGACTTTTTACAACAAGCGGTCACAGACAGTAATAGATAAATTTATTGGACAGGCAAGCGGCTTGAGACCGACCGTTTTCCAAAACATAAAACTTCGTTACTCTGAAACCAGCGGACTAAAAACATATATCTATCCAAATAATCGTTGCGACCTTTATTTATTTGACAACTACCTTGCAGTTGTTCGCAGACAAGATTTTGTTTTTAAAGTTTTTTTTGCTCCCATTTTACTGACTTCAGACATAGAATCAACAAAAGACAACTTTAACTATCTTGATACTTACAAACCAGACCGAATAACTTTTAATCAAATTGTAAAAGGAGAAGTAGATATTAAACTGACCGCTCCGAAACACAAGCATTATAAAACGGACATTACATTAAAAGGACTAACTAACGAGCAAACAACTCAACTTGAAAAGATTAAAAACTGGTGCTGACAAATATGAAAACTACAAAATCCACAACAGAAGTCCAGCCGCTAACAGGCGTTTGGCAAAAAAACGGGTTCAGTAATTGAATGAAGCTTTGTGCTTCGTTCCAAGTTCAGTTCTGGCAGACAGTTTTACCTTCGGTGCTACTTCGCGGTGTGCTTCGAAATCCGCTTCTATGCCAAGCGCCCAACCGTTAATGGACAGATCGAAGAATTAATTAAAAAATACTATCACTAACAGATTTCTGAGCTTGTTTAATGTGATAGCAATTACCTATGCCTTTTTTTTCAATAAATGCATCTGATATTCATAACTTTATTTAGTTTAATTGTATATTCGTTAAGCGCAATGAACTTTCGCTTTTGCATCTAAATTGGTATGCTTTATGAAGGTTTGTGGTGGTTAGCGAAAAGTTATAGCCAATTATTATGAGACTTTTGACAATAATATTCACCT